>JBILMC010000231.1:0-2610 GCA_044375755.1 Chitinophagaceae bacterium | reverse complement strand
CTGGGACATTTTATTTCGGTAGACATTGGAAACTTGCTTACTGCGAAAGTACTTTATATTGGAATTGAATGATTGGAATAAAAAAGGCGACCCTGGAAAGGATCGCCTTTTGTTTGTGCCCCGGATCGGAGTTGAACCGATACGGCCATTGCTGGCCACAGGATTTTAAGTCCTGCGTGTCTACCAATTTCACCACCAGGGCTTTGGTAAAAAAAATCCCCTCTTTTTTATGAGAGAGGATTCTCAGAGCGGAAGACCGGGCTCGAACCGGCCACCCCGACCTTGGCAAGGTCGTGCTCTACCAAATGAGCTACTTCCGCGTAAAAGAACTAAATCCATTTTTTAGATGGGGGCACAAAATTAAGGGATTGTGCAATATCAAAAAAGCCTTCCTTGTTACTTGTATTTTGGGGTATAAAGCGTGCTTTCCTGAACAGGTACGTCAATTTTTTCGTACTTCTTGGTATAGAGCATTGAGCAAGCTCCAAATAGAAAAGCAACTAAACAACCCACTTGTAAATAGAACAGAAATCCAGAAGAAGTTACCCAGCTATGTGTAAAATCTGACTGCTGGATTTTTTCGAGTTCCTGTTGGTATTCTTGTTGTGCGTTCATGGAATCAATTTGAGTTGCAAAAATAGGATTTCGGTTAAAAATATCAGGACTCTTTTGCAACTATTTCAGAAAATCTCCGCTTCTTCTTAAAGTAATACTGCCAAAGGATTGAACCGAAATAGACCCCCGCTAGAGGCTTGTCGAGATTTTGTTGAGTCCTTTTTCTTATTAAGTTCGGCATCCTTGCCATCAGGGCAAAATGTGCACGGGCAACTGCCCACCAATAACCAGGATCGCCGCTTAATAAACCCTTGTAAGCAGCCAGTGCATCCAATAAAAAACGTATCGGTAGTACAAGTAGTAGTTTGCCAATGGGAAGGTTCTTGACTAGCATCGACAAATTATTTCTGTAATTAAGAAACGTCTTTTGCGAATTTCCAGTTGGCAACGTGCTTCCGCCCACATGCCAAACCACAGAGGAGGGACAAGAAAAAATCTTTTTACCACGTAATTGTAATCGCCAGCAAAGATCAATTTCTTCTTGATGAGCAAAAAAATCTGCATCCAGGCCATCGCAATCATGAAAATCCTTGGCGCGTACAAATAATGATGCGCCGCTCGCCCAAAAAATAGGAGTGGGTTTAGCATATTGATTGGTGTCTTGCTCACAATAATCCAACACTCTTCCTTTTGCAAAAGGATAGCCGAACCAATCAATCCAGCCTCCACAGGCGCCTGCGTATTCAAATGAACTTTTATGGTTGTAGGACAGAATTTTCGGTTGACAAGCGGCAATGCCTAGGTCTTTCTCCATCAAGTCAATTACCGGTTCAATCCAAGATGGTGATACTTCAACATCTGAGTTTAAAAGAACATAATAGTCCGCCTGTACTTGTTGTAATGCTTCGTTATAGCCTGCGGCGTATCCTTTGTTGGTTGCAATGATTATCCTTTTAACGGTCGGAAAAGAAGTTTCCAGCAATTGTACGGATTGATCAGTTGATCCATTGTCGGCTACTACTACTTCAAGGTTCTGGTAGGTAGAATTTAAAACGGACGGTAAAAACTTTTCTAATAGTTTTTTACCATTCCAATTTAAGATCACAACTGCGACACGTGGGACAGGCATAGATAAATTAATTCATCAAAATTAGGGTATGCCTCGCAATCCGCTTAAATTCGGACCATGGGAAGAATACTGCTGCATTGGAAAAATTGGGTTGCCCTGTTGGCTATTCTGATTGTGACTGGAACCATATTCTATTCGCAGTTTCTTGCAAAAAAAATTGCAGTGAGGGAAAGACAGGTGGTTGAACAATGGGCAGAGGCTACTCAATTTTTGATCAGAGCGCCCATGGATGCTGAAATTCTATTGGCCACCCGAATTCTTACTGAGAATACGTCAATTCCTATCATTGAGACAAATGAGAATGATAGCGTATTGAATTATATCAATATTGACACCTCTAAAGTTGTAGCAAATTCTTCTTACTTAACTGAACAATTAAAAAAGTTCAAAGCTGCTCATTCTCCCGTTATTTGGACAGATCCTGTCAATGCTTCTCGGCAAAACAAATATTACTACGGAGAATCATCTTTATTAAATCAGGTTCGGTATTATCCATTAGTTCAGCTTTGCATTGTTGCGTTATTTATTACGCTAATTCTTGTATCTCTTCGGAGTAGTTATTTAGCTTCTCAAAATCAAGTATGGGCCGGTATGGCCAAAGAGACAGCACATCAACTAGGCACACCTGTTTCTTCATTGGAAGGATGGTTAGAAATGTTACGCGATATTCCAGGTACATCACAAATTGTACCTGATTTGGAAAAAGATATAAGACGTCTTCAATTAGTATCTGACCGATTTGGAAAAATTGGAAGTAAACCTCAATTGGAAAAAATTGAATTAACCGAACAGGTAAATGAAATGGTCGAATACATGAAGAAAAGAGCAGGGGCGGGGGTGCTATTCAATTTTGAAGTTGCTACTTCGCCACTATACGCTCAACTGTCACCGCCACTATTTAATTGGGTAATCGAGAATTTATTAAA
>JBILMC010000230.1:0-2618 GCA_044375755.1 Chitinophagaceae bacterium | reverse complement strand
ACCTTCGTAAATTGACTGCTCAGTCCACGTAAAATTGCTATCTTTACGCCCCCAAAAAGGGAATGCCGGGGTAGCTCAGCTGGTTAGAGCACAGGATTCATAACCCTGAGGTCGGCAGTTCAAGTCTGCTCCCCGGTACTTTTAATTCTTGCCCATCACCGTGCCAGACCAGTCAGGATCTGCAGCACCCACCCATTTTCCACTGCTACTACGGTAGGCAGCTTGAACTCTGCCAAATTGTGCCGTTTTTGAAACAACCTCTGTGGCAGACTTTTTTCTTTTTAACTCATTTAATGTTACAGGATTTTCCCAAAAAATGCCAGGATGGTTTTCGATCAGTAATTTATCTGATAACTGAAAGACTCTAGCTGCTGCAATTGCTTGATCAAGTGATAGATTCCTGTCAATAAACCGACTGATTGTTTGTACTACTGCAGGAACAATTCTCGCTCCACCTGCGGCACCTAAAGCAAGAAAAGGTTTTCCGTCTTTATAAATGATTACGGGAGAAATATGAGAAGATGCGCGTTCTCCAGGGCTCATTTTACCAAGGTAAGGCCCCATTGTGGTGGCAAGCATAAATCCGCATTTTTCAGAAGCAACCTTAGAACCCATCGTCGGGCCCAGTGATTGGGTAAGACTGATCATATTCCCCTGGGAATCTGCTGCCACTAAATGAGTGGTATGTCCATTTTGGGAGTCAGAGGGTAAGAGAGAAGTTGTAATTTTCTGAGTTGACAACGTATCTTCTGTCCACCTCCTCTTGGCAAAATCATATTTTGTTAATAGAGTTTCATTTGTTTTAAGGTATTTTCTGTCTTCATATGCCAATGAATGTGCTTTGGCGTGATAAAGTAAAAAATCAGATTCGCTACAATTTTTTAAATCAACTTGATCTAGCATTTGCAGCATTTCAATGACAACTGCACCGTAAGAGGGCATTCCTAGTGAATAAATTTCATAGCCCCTGTAATTTCCTTTGTGGATCGCTGAATTTTGTGTTTTATAGTTCACTAAATCTGTTAAGCTTAAGCTGCCTCCGCCGGATTGAATTTCTTTTGAAAGGTGGACTGCTGTAGTACCAAAGTAGAAAGATTTTCCCTTGTCTGCTGCAATTTCTTCAAGGGTAATTGCAAGGGCTGGTTGTGTAAATAAATCACCTCCTCTAAATAATGAGTCACTTTTGAAAAAATGTTTTTTAGTAGAGGGGAATTGTTGAAGTTCTTTTTTTGCAGATTTAATTCGGTCTGCTTCATCTGTCAACAAGTGGAACCCATTTTTGGCATAGTTAATCGCGGGGCCCATAACCATTTCGAGTGATAAAGCTCCACCGGCTTGGTGTAATTCTATAAGCCCCTTAACTACACCTGGAACACCAATAGTGAAATAACCATCCTCTTCTTTTGCTTCTGCAGGATTGAATTTTTCTGGCACCTGCGTAGTGGCATCCAACCCTTTAATTTTTCCTTTTGCATTTCTGTGAATTACTTGCAGCCGTCCTCCGAGTCCGCTCATGGAAGGTTCAACAACACTTAAGGCGAATGCCGCTGCTGTAATTGCATCATAGGCATTTCCGCCCTTTTCATACATGGCCTCACCTGCTTGTGTAGCATAGGGATTTGCACTTGCAATGATAGAGGCAGCGCTATCAATTTTTTCCTGTCCATATGAACGAAGTGAAAGGAATAATACTACTATAAACAGATAATTTTTCATGGGAGCTTTTTTAATAAAATGGTGTCCTCAAGGTCTTTTAACAGTATACTTTTTTCATTTATTAATTGACGTAATTGTGGCGGAGATAAACTATCAATCAATATATTTTTCAATCTAAATTCTTGCATGCCTCCATCTTCTTGTTTCCAGCGAATGATCTTGCATTTACATTCAGCGTTCTCTACCGAATTTAAAATTTCTTGTAGTTCACCTCCCATGCCAATTTTTTTATAGACCTCTCTAATTCCAATTACTTTATTTTTATCTCCAACGTCAAAATTCCAAGAAGCTGATATTACATTTAAATACTCTTTGCTTGTGTCAAGCTCTAAGATGCTGTGTCTTGGTGAAAGTACTTTTTGGTCTAGGGTTAATAGCCTGGAATGAATGGAAATTGTGTAGGGGTTCTCAAATTGTGCAAATCCGGTATGATTAAAGCTCGCACCATATCTTTTATAAGTGAAATATCCATTTGTTTCTTTGAATTCAGAGATATTCAACACCACTTTATTGGCCCTATCTGGATCAGATAGTCTCGCCTGTGGCGAGCCGCTGTAACAAAGCCAAATTCCTTCAAGCTCTTTTTTTTCTTTATTAGTGATAGAGTAGGGAGTTATGTTAAAGTCGCTTTTCAATTCAGCTATTTCATTTCGTTTTTTATTTGTGTTATTAATTGAAAAGAGTACGGTTATGCAAAGAATAAAAATGATAATACCCGCAATAATCCAATTATTTCTTAATTGAGATTTTGCATTTTTTTTTGCTTTGGACAGCTCTGCTTTTAACTGATGGTTGTCTTGAACAATTGAATAACTGTTCGGTTGTGACTCCGCTCCTTTATCTGCAAGCAATTCTGGATCAGTTGGATTGGATTCAAAGGCTTTTCTGCCCATATCAAATAA
>JBILMC010000229.1:0-2622 GCA_044375755.1 Chitinophagaceae bacterium | reverse complement strand
GATGCGGGCGCTGTGCTTCCTCAGGTGAAAAATATTATTGCAGTGTTTAGTGGAAAGGGCGGTGTTGGTAAATCAACCATTGCGGCAAATCTAGCATTAGCACTTTCACAGGGTGGAGCTAAAGTAGGGTTAATGGATGCTGACATATATGGACCCAGCGTTCCTATCATGTTTGGCGTTCGTGGTGAAAGGCCTATGATGAAAGAAGTGAATGGTAAAGGAATGATTGTTCCGCTGGAACGTTTTGGTATTAAGCTAATGAGTATTGGCCTTTTGGTAGATGAAAAAAACGCAGTAGTATGGAGAGGGCCCATGGCGAGCAGTGCTGTAAAGCAGTTTGTAACGGATGTTCATTGGGAGAATTTGGACTACCTGGTTATTGATATGCCTCCTGGAACAGGCGATATTCATCTTACTTTACTGCAAACTGTTCCAGTAACAGGTGCCGTTATCGTAACTACTCCACAAGATGTAGCATTGGCCGATGCAAAAAAGGGGATTGCAATGTTTGGTCAGGCACAACTAAATGTGCCTTTGATCGGACTGGTGGAGAATATGAGTTATTTCACTCCTGCAGAATTGCCAGGCAATCGATATTATATTTTTGGAAAACAAGGAGGACGCCGTCTTGCTGATGAATATGATATACCCTTTTTGGGGGAAATACCTTTAGTGCAATCTATTCGTGAAGGTGGTGATCAAGGCGTACCTGCAATGATGAATGATGAGCCTATCACTAAAAAAGCGTTTGAACAGTTTGCTGCTGGAGTTGTGCGTAGTATTGCAATGCGTAATGCAGATATTACTTCAGAAAAGATTGCAGCAACCATGTAAAAGGTTTTTAAAAAGTTAAAAACATGACCCGCGAGAATCTTGTTCAACTAATCAGACAACGTCATTCGTATTTATGCGTGGGTTTAGATACAGACATTGAACTTCTTCCTCCTCATTTACTAACGGAAAGTGATCCCGTTTTTGAATTCAATAAAGCAATCATTGATGCAACCAGATCTTATTGCGTGGCCTACAAAATTAATACTGCTTTTTATGAAGCCATGGGTGCCGCTGGTTGGTCAACTATGGAAAAAACGGTGGCCTACATCGGAAAAGATCATTTTATTATTGCTGACGCAAAAAGAGGAGACATAGGAAATACATCTCGACAATATGCGCGCGCATTTTTTGATGTACTACCATTTAATGCCATTACGGTTGCGCCTTACATGGGAAAGGACAGTGTTGCCCCCTTTTTAGAATTTCCTGACAAGTGGACCATCGTGTTGGGACTAACCTCTAACCCAGGAGCGGCTGATTTTGAAATGTTATCAACTTCGGATGGTCGTTTGTATGAGCAGGTATTGAAAAAAGTTTCAAGCTGGGGAAGCCCTGATAATTTGATGTTTGTTGTGGGTGCTACCCAGGCCGACTCTTTTACACATATTCGTTCTATTTGCCCTTCACACTTTTTATTAGTACCCGGGGTGGGGGCGCAAGGGGGAAGCCTGAAAGAAATTTCTTTAAAAGCAATGAATGATGATATTGGAATTTTAGTAAATGTTAGTAGAGCCATACTATATGCTTCTTCGAAAGAAGATTTTGCGAAGGCTGCTGCCGATGCTGCAAAAGCCTATCAACAAGAAATGTCTCTATACCTATAATAATAGGTAATGTTTTGGCTTTGCTATTTTTGCAACTTATAAATTAAAACGATGGCTGCCCGTACTGATTTATTTCAACATCCAGATTATTTTGCACTCGATGAGTTGCTCACTGAAGAACATAAATTAATTCGTGACTCTGTCCGGGAGTATGTAAAAAAAGAGATTTCTCCCATCATTGAGGACTACGCACAGCGAGCTGAATTTCCACAACATATTGTACGGCAGCTTGGAGAGCTAGGTTGTTTTGGTCCAACCGTTCCGCAAGAATATGGCGGAGGTGGGTTAGATTATATCTCCTATGGTTTAATGATGCAAGAATTGGAAAGAGGGGATAGCGGAGTGCGATCAACCGCATCCGTACAAGGCTCATTAGTAATGTTCCCCATTCAGGCATATGGAAGTGAAGAACAAAAGAAATATTATTTACCCAAATTAGCCAGTGGTGAGTGGCTAGGTTGTTTTGGGTTAACGGAACCAAATCATGGAAGTGATCCTTCCAGCATGCTAACTAATTTTTCTGATGCAGGTGATTATGTGATTTTGAATGGGGCCAAGATGTGGATCAGCAACGCTCCATTTGCACAAGTTGCAGTAGTGTGGGCTAAAGATTCAAACGGGGAGGTTCATGGAATTATTGTGGAACGGGGAATGGAAGGGTTTGCCACGCCTACAACCCACGGTAAATGGAGTTTGCGCGCCTCTGCAACCGGGGAGTTGGTATTTGATAATGTGAAAGTTCCCAAGAAAAATATTCTTCCAGGGGTAAAAGGTCTAAAAGGCCCCCTCAGTTGTTTGACCAAGGCACGGTTTGGTATCGCATGGGGAGCAATTGGTGCAGCGATGGATTGTTATGACACTGCACTGCGTTATGCAAAGGAGCGTGAACAATTTGGCAAGCCAATCGCATCATTTCAATTGCAGCAAAAGAAATTGGCCGAGATGCTAACTGAGATTACTAAGG
>JBILMC010000228.1:0-2633 GCA_044375755.1 Chitinophagaceae bacterium | reverse complement strand
GCTTCTAATGGTCGTCGTGCTGTCTTAGATCCTTCGGGAGTAAATGCGGTTCAGAGCAATAAGGATATCTTGATCAAGCATTGGATGCTACAGCCTTCAGTTGTGCCTGTAGGACCTCGTAGCTCATTCAATGAACGTTGGAAATTTTTAGGACCCCGCTAATTAATTTATTATTGAAATAATTTAGAGGGCCTCAACGGGCCCTCTTTTTTTATCTTTACAAAAAACAAGCAATGAGCACGCCTGAGTCTAATCCTAATCAATTGAATATTGAAATCTCTGAAGAAGTTGCAGAGGGTGAGTATGCAAACCTAGCTATCATCACGCATTCTCACGCAGAGTTTGTTATTGATTTTGTCAATGTGATGCCTGGAACGCCTAAGAGTAGAGTAAAATCTCGTATTATATTAACTCCTCAACATGCAAAGCGATTAATGCGCGCACTCACAGAGAATATTCAGAAATACGAGTCTATTAACGGAGCCATTAAAGATCTGGAGGAAGTTCAGTTGCCCCTTAATTTTGGCGGTCCCACTGCGCAGGCATAATTAAATCATATATATCCTTCGTCTGCAAAGCTGTAGTAACCTTGGTCGCTGACTATAATGTGATCGAGCATAGTGATGTCGAGTAAAAGTGCAGCTTCTTTTAATTTTTGGGTTAGTAATTCATCGGCTCTACTTGGCCTCAAATTACCTGAGGGGTGATTATGGCAAACGATTATGCTCACGGCATTTTGCTCTAATGCTTTTTTTAGAATAATCCGTGGATCAGCTACTGTACCGGTGATACCTCCCTCGCTCACAATTTCAAAATGATTAATTCGGTTGGCACGGTTTAAAAAAAGTACCGCAAATACTTCGTGTCGGAGATCCTGAAGCCGTACTTGCAAAAACTGAGCTATTTCTGCACTACTGTTCACTTGCTTTTTATCTAATGGTAATGAAGCATGTCTTCTTCGTCCTAGCTCTAGTGCTGCACAGATCAGCGCAGCTTTGGCATCTCCGATACCACTGATCGCCGCTATTTCGCGAGGGGTTAGTCTACCCAATTCCTGTAGGTTTTGTTTGGCCATTTCAAGTAATTGCATGCCCAATTCAATGGCACTTTTCTGTCGATTGCCGGTTTGTAAAAGAATGCCCAGCAGTTCAGAAGCGCTCAATTGTTCGACCCCTAACCGAAATAGTTTTTCTCTGGGTCTATCCTCTGTGGCCCATAGTCGAATTGGTTTTCGGTTTTCCATAGGTTAAGTATAAATTATTGCTTACCGCGTGGCAATCCTGTGCAAAGGTTTTTTTTACCAGAATAAGAATTGTCTTAGCTGATTGATATCTTCGTGCCACACGCATTTACTCTGCTATGCAACATGCCAAAATCTTTTCCGGAACCGGCTCCCAGCAGCTGGCGGAACAAATCTGTAAACAGTTTGGAACACAGTTGGGAAAGGTCAATATCCAGCGTTTTAGCGATGGAGAAATTTGCCCGGTTTTTTTAGAAAGTGTTCGGGGTGACTATGTTTTTTTGGTGCAGAGTACGTTTTCGCCATCAGATAATCTGATGGAATTGCTGCTCATGATTGATGCAGCTCGCCGGGCCTCTGCTTACAAGGTGATTGCGGTTATTCCTTATTATGGGTATGCCCGACAAGACCGTAAGGACAAACCTAGGGTTGCCATTGGTAGTAAGCTGATTGCCAATATGTTAGTCGCAGCTGGTGCTGACCGTGTTATTACCATGGATTTACATGCACCTCAAATTCAGGGGTATTTTGACATCCCTGTTGACCACCTTGACAGCCATGCCGTTTTCATCCCTTATATCGAGAAACTGAAGCTGGAAAACCTTACCTTTGCGGCCCCCGACGTGGGTTCGGCTAACCGAATCCGACAGATTGCGAGTTATTTCAATGCGGAGATGGTGATTTGTGATAAACACCGCAAAAGGGCTAACGAAATAGCCAGCATGGTGGTGATAGGAGATGTGGCCGATAAGGACGTAATCATTATCGATGACATCTGTGACACCGGAGGGACCCTTGCAAAAAGTGCAGGGCTGCTCAAGGAAAAAGGAGCAAGATCCGTACGCGCATTGATAACAGTGTGTTAGAAGAACTGGTGGTCTGTGATACGATCCCGGTGAATCAACGGTCTAAAAAGATCAAGGTACTTGGTGTTGCTGATCTCTTTGCTGTTGCTATCCGGAATGCCTACGAAAATAAAAGTATCACTAGCCTGTTCGTCTATTCACAGCTGAAAGACAAGTGAATCATAAAAACCAAATAGACATGAACACGATTACAATCGAAGGACAACTGAGGACCGCATTTGGCAAGTCAGCCACCCGCCAACTACGCTCTCAGGAACTGGTGCCCGGTGTAATTTATGGGGGTGCTCAGGAGGTCAATTTTTCAGCTCCTGCTGCGGCTTTCAAAAAACTGGTGTACACACCCAATTTCCAATTGTGCGAAGTAAAATTGGATGGCAAATCCTACCGCACGATCCTCAAAGATTTACAGTTTGACAAAGTCAACGATGAGTTGATCCATGTTGACCTGTTAGAGCTGGTTGAGGATAAAAAAGTGATTGCAAACATTCCTATCAAGTTTGTAGGAAATGCAAAGGGAGTAAAAGCCG
>JBILMC010000226.1:0-2636 GCA_044375755.1 Chitinophagaceae bacterium | reverse complement strand
AAAGAATCTGATCGCTGGCGCAATTTAGAAGAGGATGGTTGGAGTGAAAAAGAAATACGAGCCAGTTTTTCTGAGCCTGTCAACATGAAAGTATTTGGCTGGAATGCCAAGCGAGAGATTGATACGGTAATGACGCCTCTTGATTCTATTAAATATCACCGACAAATGGAACAAGCCTCCTTTATGGCAATGGATCCTGTTACGGGTGAAATTAGAGCTTGGGTAGGTGGAATTAATTTCAAAACATTCAAATACGATCACGTAAATATCAAAACTAAAAGACAGGTTGGTTCTACGATTAAACCGCTTTTGTATACGCAGGCGGTTGAGGAGAGAGGATTCACTCCGGAAACACAACTACCCAATGAACCCCAATATTTTGAAGGAAATGGCTGGGTGCCTGCCAGCAAAGAATGCAAAGGTGGCCCTGGTTCGATGGCAGCTGCATTAGCGTTTTCCAAAAACTGTGCCACCGCGTATGTAATGAAACAAGTTGGAGCTCGCCAGTTTTCAGAATTCATGGGAAGACTTAACATCCCTACCCCTGTTGGCCCCTACCCATCCGTAGCACTGGGATCGTGTGATCTTTCACTCTTTGAAATGATGTGGGCGTATACCATTTTTGCAGGGAGAGGCTTTTCAACAAAACCATTTGCTATTAGCAGAATTGAGGACAGAAATGGAAATGTGATCAAGCGATTTGACTTCAGTGCCAATAGAAAGGAAGTTATCAGTGAAGCTACAGCATATACCATGGCTCGTATGATGCAAGGCGCCGTTGATGTAGGTACGGCTGCAGGTATGCGCACGCGCGTGGGTGCTGCAGAAATGGGAGGCAAAACAGGTACTACAAATGAAAATGCAGATGCCTGGTTTTTAGGATACACCCCTCAGATTTTAGTAGGCTCATGGGTTGGGTTTGATGACCAGTTCATACGTAACGAAGGGGAAGCATCTAGAATGGCCCGTCCCATTTGTGAATACTTTTTAGGCAAAGCCCTATCCGACTCAAAAACTGGATTAGAAAAAGAGGCACGCTTTATTGTTCCAGCGGAAATGAGCAATAGCATCAATAGTGCTGACATCTTACTCAACGACCTAGAGATGACTCCTGGTGCAGAGGGACAGGACCTAGGTGTAGGAGCCGAGGATGATTATCAAATTGAGCCCTCAGAATACATCGGCCCTGAATCTAAGCCAGTTCGTGAAGAGGATAACAAACTGAATACTTCAGTCAAAAAAGATTCGATACCTAAAAAAGAACAAGAAGTCTCGAGGCCTGCAAATAACCCGGCAGAAACAAAAGAAAAGAAAAAAGGACTTCTTGATCGTATTTTGAAAAAGAAAGAATGAGCAATAACAGGTATTCAATTCGCTCTGCTACAACAAATGATATTGAGTTAATTCGTTCTCTTTGTTTTGAAGTATGGCCCCAAACCTATGCTTCCATTATCAGCAAAGAGCAGATCGAATACATGCTGCACCGCATGTATAGCCCCTTATCCCTACAACAACAGATGGAGGAAGGCGCACATTTCATTTTACTCTATTGCAATACCCAGCCCGTAGGATTTGCTTCTTATCAAGCTATGACCCCAACTCATTGCAAACTGCATAAATTATATGTGTTACCTACTCAGCAGGGCAAAGGGGGTGGTCGCATCATGATCCAGCACATACTTGAAAAAATCAAAGAAAAAGGGATGCAGCACCTTGAATTACAGGTCAATCGAAACAATAGCGCAGTAACCTTTTACGAAAGACTTGGTTTCTACAAACGCGAAATAGCAGATTTTGATATCGGAAATGGGTTTTTCATGAATGATTATATCATGCAAATAGACCTTGTATAATAAGGTCTTTATTGATTATTAATGTAGCTTTGCGCCATTCACAAAACGTTTAACATGTCTACATTAACCAAATCCATCGACTTTAATTTACCCTATAAAGTGGCCGATATTTCTTTAGCAGAATGGGGCCGCAAGGAAATCAGATTAGCCGAAGCAGAAATGCCTGGTCTAATGGCAATTCGTTCTGAATATGGACCAAGTCAACCACTAAAAGGTGCACGTGTAGCGGGTTGCTTGCACATGACCATTCAAACGGCTGTACTCATTGAAACCTTAGTAGCCTTAGGAGCAGAAGTAAAATGGAGCTCTTGTAATATTTTCTCAACCCAAGATCATGCCGCTGCGGCCATTGCTGCTGCCGGTATCGGTGTATTTGCCTGGAAAGGACAAACCATTGAAGAAGCGGATTGGTGTATTGAACAAACACTCTTCTTTGGCGGTAAGGATCGTCCGTTGAATATGATTTTAGATGATGGCGGAGATTTAACCAACATGGTTTTGGACAAATACCCTGAATTAGTGCAGCATGTTAAAGGAATTTCCGAAGAAACAACTACAGGCGTTCACCGCTTATATGAGCGCGTAGCAAATGGAACATTACCAATGCCTGCAATTAATGTAAATGATTCGGTAACTAAGTCAAAATTTGACAATAAATATGGCTGTAAAGAATCATTAGTTGACGCGATTCGTCGCGCAACCGATGTGATGCTCGCAGGTAAAGTTGCTGTGGTAGGCGGATATGGAGACGTTGGAAAAGGCTCTGCCGCATCGTTAGCTGGC
>JBILMC010000025.1:0-11149 GCA_044375755.1 Chitinophagaceae bacterium | reverse complement strand
ATGCTGGAGGGCTTTTTTCGGCGTTAGCAGGTCAAATAGGAATGGATATTAGCAGCATTGCTGGTAATTCTGGTATTCTAGCGGGTGATAACGTACTTCAGTTATTAAAAAGCCCAACCATGCTTAAAAAAGTATTGTTGACTTCACACCCCGTTGATAGTTTGCATACGCTTGCTTGGCATTATGCATCCGGCTACGGCTTATTGAATGAGTTTACGGCTTTGATTAAAAATGAATCATCTCTTTTCCCCATTAATGGAGTTCCTGGTTCCATAGGCAGAGTACAGGATAGTTTGCTAAGCGCAATTGTAAAAAGGATCTCGGAGAATGAACTTTCTGTTTTTAAGCCAGACAGAAAATTGAGTATTTTTTCATTGGAAATATCTACTCGAAATGAGTTGCTTAGCCAACAGATCGCACTACGGTTGATTAGAGAGGCCTCTGATTTATATGTGAATACCAAAACAAAACGTTTGCGGATTAATGCTGACCGACTGCAAAGAAAAACCGATAGTATTGCCGGGCTTTTGAATAAGCAAACCTTTAGCACAGCGGCTGCAAACCTTTATAATGCAAACGCTGGTTTAAATAAAACATTTGCCGAATTAGACATTAGTTCTAGAGAAAAAGCGATGCTGAGTGTACTCTATGCCGATTTAAACAAGTCTTTAGAAATTACACGAACAGCACTTATTCAAGAAACACCGACTATTGAGATTATCGATAAGCCTGTCTTCCCTTTGCAAAAAATGCATTGGGTTTGGTACAAGGCAATCCCTATTGGATTTTTAATGGGAGCAAGCCTATTTTTTGTTTTATTTCTTTTTGGTTTATTCAAGCCAAGGCTTGCATAAATTTTTAATCCTGGTTGCATGATCAGTACGGCGCGCATTAATTATTTACTTCGTTTATTTTTAGATTGGCTGCTATTGTTAATTTGTTTTTCATGGGCCATTCGGATAGGTCGTGATGAGTGGCTGAGTCCTTTTCAACACACTTTTCTTGCCTTATTACTAATTAGTTTTTTTATTTGGTACATAGCTGCAAGAGTTTTTCATTTTTATACCAGTATAACTTTAATTTCCTTTTCTCAAGAAATGACACTATTTATCAAAGTAGTCTTTCTTCACTTATTAATACTTTTCTTTCTAGCCACATTTTTAGTTGATCAGTTGGTGGCATATCGAAGTATACTATTGATTTATCATCTTTTGTTGTTTGCATTGCTGCCGGTAGTAAAATATTTTTATCGAGTTATTATAGCTTTTATTCGAAGTCAGTATAAGTATGTGCGAAATATTCTACTTATTGGTTCTGCCAACCGGGGTGCAAATTTTTATCGTTCTGGAATGTTGATTAATAATATGCGGTTTTCTGTTGTTGGCTATTTAGCCGATGCGCCCATAACACAGCTTACTGAAAATTATCTTGGATCTATTGCTTCACTAACTGAAGTGTTAGATAGGCATGCAATCGATGAAGTTTTTTTGGCGTTGCCCAATAGCCAGATCGATCAGATTGATTTTGTGGTTGATTGCTGCGAACAACGTAAAGTACAATTAAACGTGATAAATGACTTCAACCGACTTGATGCCGCTTCGGTCAGGGTAACCAGTTATGCTGGATTTCCTGTTGTCGGATTACGTTATTTTCCACTTGATGACGTTGAGAATAAATTTTTCAAAAGGCTTTTTGATATCATTTTCTCTTTAGTAGTGCTTGGCTTATTACTCAGTTGGTTAACCCCATTAATTGCCCTATTGATCAAGCTTAATTCTAGCGGCCCCATTTTTTTTATTCAGGAGCGCTGGGGTTTAAATAATAAACGGATTCGTTGTTTTAAGTTTCGTACCATGCTTTCGCACGCCCAGGACCCTACCAATGAGTTTCAGCAGGCTACTCGTAACGATAGTCGAGTAACCACTATTGGTCGATTTTTGCGTAAAACCAGTATTGATGAACTTCCTCAGTTCATTAATGTGCTTCTTGGAGATATGTCTGTCGTGGGTCCTCGCCCTCATCCTATTCCGCTATCTATGGAATCAAAGGATATCGTTCAACATTACATGCTTCGACATTTAATCAAACCAGGAATTACAGGTTGGGCCCAGGTAAATGGAAGCCGGGGTGAAGTACAGAATCAGCTCGAAATGCACACACGGGTTTCATTTGATCTCTGGTATATTGAAAATTGGAGCTTTTGGTTAGACTGTCAAATTATATTTCAGACAATAGTCAATTTAATTAAGGGCGATGAGAAAGCTTATTGATTATTTTTTTGTTAATAAACTTTTGCTGATTTTTAATGCTTTACACCTACTAAGTAGCTGATATAAATTATTTGCTTTAAATAATATTTTGAGGGATCTTTACGACACCTTATGCTACAGAAGATTAATATTGTTCCCCGTTGGATTATTTTTCTTATCGATTTATTTCTATGCAATTTTTCGTTGGTAATTGCTTATTTGGTTGGGCGAAATTTTGATACCGCACTTATCAGTGTTCAAGAGTTAAGCTCTAACCTAGTTGTTATTTCCATTATTAACACCTTAATATTTTTTAATTTCAAAACCTATTCGGGGATTGTTCGCTATACCGGTTTGCAGGATGCGCTAAGAATTACCTACTCATTATTTCTAAGCATTACGGTATTAGCAATTTTATCATTGATTTCGGATGCTAACAATAAGCCTTTTATCACTATGCCTTTTGTTACGCTCGTTGTGTATGCAATTTTTTCTTTTTTAAGCTTAATTGGGTATAGGGTTTTCATAAAGTACATATTTGGCTATTTGCGTAACATAAAAATGACTCCTAAAAATGTTATTATTTATGGGGCTGGAGAGTCGGGATTTGCCACCAAACGTGTTCTAGAGCATGACATCAGTTCAAAGGTGTCCGTGGTTGCTTATTTGGATGATAACCCACGAAAAGAAAATAAAATCATTGATGGCGTTCGTATTTATCCTTTTGAAGATTTAGAGCAATTACTCAAACTATATGAGGTAGATCAAATTATTATTTCTTCATTTACCATTCCTGCCTCCCGACGTTCGGCATTAATTGAGTTTTGTCTGGACCGAAATATAACCGTACTGGCTGTTCCTCCTCTTGATAAATGGATGAACGGACAATTTAGGACTAGGCAATTACAGTCTATCCGAATAGAACAATTACTAGAGCGTGACCCTATTAAATTGGATCATGCTAAACTTGGAAGTCAACTTACCGGAAAAAGAGTTGTAGTTACAGGAGGAGCAGGTTCCATCGGTAGTGAAATTGTAAGGCAATTATTACCTTTTAGCCCCTCAGTAATTGTTGTTTGTGATCAAGCTGAAACGCCCTTGCATGATCTTGAACTTGAATTGAGTTCAGTTAGGAATAATACTAAATTGATATTTTTCCTTGGCGATGTTCGAGACAAAATTCGGATGACTGAATTATTTGATAATTTTCGGCCACAGATTGTTTATCATGCTGCTGCATACAAGCATGTGCCGATTATGGAAGTTTCTCCATCTGAGGCTGTACGAACAAACATAGGGGGTACAAAATTGATCGCTGACCTTTCTGTTGAATATAAAGTGCAGCGATTTGTAATGGTGTCTACTGATAAAGCCGTTAACCCTACCAATGTGATGGGTGCTTCTAAGCGAATTGCTGAAATATACATACAGGAGTTATCTAAAAAGTCTTCTACCGAAACACGGTTTATTACTACCCGTTTTGGAAATGTGCTTGGCTCTAATGGTTCTGTGGTATTGCGATTTAAAGATCAAATTGCAAAAGGCGGGCCAGTTACTGTGACCCATCCAAATATTATCCGTTATTTCATGACAATCCCTGAAGCAAGTCAACTAGTATTAGAGGCTGCTTCCATGGGAGAGGGTGGTGAGATCTTTGTATTTGATATGGGAAAACCAGTTCAGATTGTAGATTTGGCTCGCAAAATGATTCGTCTTTCTGGTTTTGTGCCTAATGTGGATATTGAAATTAAATACACAGGTTTACGTCCGGGCGAAAAGCTTTATGAGGAGCTACTTAGTGATGCTGAAAACACGCTACCCACGCACAATGAAAAAATTCTCATTGCTAAAATTCGCTCCAGTTCAGTTGTCAATATCGACGAATCATTAAACAAGCTATTCACTTTTGCAGCAATGCCTGAAAAAAGTAATGAGATGGTTATGATTATGAAAGAGCTAGTTCCAGAATTTATTAGTAATAATTCCATTTTCGAGTCACTGGATAAGGATAAGGCAGCAGTTGTTTCTATGCATAAAGTTAGCTAATCAGCCATCGCTCCCGCTGCCAGGCAGTATCTTGAAATTCTCTTCATCTGACAGCAAGCTCAAAAATTTTTCCCACTCTTCTTCTTTTATCTGTTTCACGTTAACCACGGTTAATGTTGGTGTTTCCCATGCCATTTTGTTTTTTAAATAAGTATAATTAACCATTTGTGTCATTTATTTTCTACAAAAAACTAAGTTTAAAATAGGAAATAAAATAAGTAAAAAGGCATAATAATTGCAAATTGTTGATTTTCAATGTCTAATATGAATGTCGTTTTGTTTAAAAACTTTAATAAAATATTAAACAAATTTCAAGAAGCGTAGAACTATTCTGTTTAATTTTACAGTCCAATAAATTAAACATTATGTCCATCATAGAATTCAATCAGCTCTTAGTGAACCATGCAGATTTTCTTCGACCCTTTGCCATTAACCTTACAAGGGACTCTGATGCGGCTAATGATCTTTACCAAGAAACGCTTTACAAGGCGCTAGCAAATCGCGAGAAGTATAATGCCGGTACTAATATCAAAGCCTGGCTTTTTACTATTATGCGTAATATTTTTATTAATAATTACCGCAGAAAAGCTAAGCAGCGCACCATTTTCGATAATACGCCCAATGAGTTTTTATTAAATAGCCAGCCTACTACTGTGGGCAATGATGGTGAGAGTAGCCTCCGTATCAAAGAAATTAAAACGGCAATTCGTCAGTTACCTGATATTTTTAAAATCCCGTTTCAACTTTATTTCGACGGTTATCACTATAACGAGATTGCCGAGGCGCTCAACGAACCGCTTGGTACCATTAAAAGTCGTATTCACTTTGCCAGAAAATTATTAAAGGAACAGCTCCAGCATTCCTAACTTCAACGAATGTCCCAACCTTCTGCGCTTGTAATTGGATCAGGTTTTGCTGGTCTTTCTGCCGCTACTTATTTGGCTAAGTCTGGTTTTCAAGTCACTGTACTTGAAAAAAATGCTACACCAGGAGGTCGTGCTCGTCAGTTAGTTGAAAATGGTTTTACGTTTGACTTGGGTCCCAGTTTTTACTGGATGCCCGAGGTATTTGAAAACTATTTTGCCTCCTTTGGAAAAAAAGTATCTGATTATTACGGCCTCAAACGGTTAGATCCCTCTTACCGCGTATACTGGAATGATGGTTTTACAGATTTGCCAGCTAATTATGAAGACTTGCAAAGAGTGTTTGAAGAGTTGGAGCCTGGAAGTGGAGCCAAACTAGATAAATTTTTAAAAGAGGCGGCCATTAAATATGATGTTGGGATGGGTCGTTTCGTGCAAAAGCCTGGTCTTTCCATTACTGAGTTTATGAACTGGGAAACGATCAGTGGCGCACTCAAGCTTCAGTTGTTAACCAATATCAGTAAACATATTGCCCATCACTTTTCTCACCCCAAGCTTCGTCAACTGATGGAGTTTCCGGTACTTTTTTTAGGGGCACTCCCTCAAGAAACCCCGGCTCTTTACAGCTTGATGAACTATGCCGATATAAAAGGAGGAACCTGGTATCCCGAGGGGGGAATGTATGCAGTGGTAAAAGCCATGGTTAAACTTGCTGAAGAGTTGGGCGTGAAATTTCAATTTGATGAATCTGTACTTTCTTTCCAACTGCAACCAGTGGTTGGCTCTACTAAAGGAACTATTTCTTCAGTTAGAACTACGCGCACTTCTTATCAGGCAGACGTAATTGTGAGTGGTGCCGATTATCAGTTTACGGAGATGCAATTACTGCCTCCTGAATATCGTTCTTATTCAGCTGCTTACTGGGATAAACGAGTTATGGCTCCCTCCTGTCTTATGTACTACGTAGGACTCAATAAAAAATTAAAGGCGCCAATTCATCACTGTTTATTTTTTGATGAACCCTTTGGACCGCATGGACAAGAAATTTACAAAGACCCCAAATGGCCAACTGCCCCTTTGTTTTATGTAAGTATTGCCTCTGCTACTGATCCTTCGGTGGCGCCTGTGGGTTGTGAGAATATTGTCTTTTTAATACCTGTTGCCTCTGGGCTAACGGGTGACACAGAAGAATTGAGGGAGTATTATTTTGATTTAATCGTTCGTCGGATGGAATCGCATTTGGGTGAAGAAATTCGTTCGGCTGTTACCTATAAAAAGACGATGGCAGTTTCTGATTTTCAAAAAGAGTATAATTCTTTTAAAGGCAATGCGTATGGTTTAGCTAACACGCTGCTGCAGACAGCTATCTTTAGGCCTGCTTGTAAAAGCAAGCGTGTTTCAAATTTATTTTATACTGGACAATTAACTGTACCAGGTCCAGGCGTACCACCATCACTTATCAGTGGGGAAGTGGTGGCACGAGAGGTGCAGAAACAGTTTCAAGTGGGGGCAGTAAAGCCTTTTTAAAAAATCTTTGTAACTTAAAGGTCATGATCGAGCTTTTTCATCAATCCAGTGAGCAGTGCAGTGCGGTGGTGACCCGGCAGTACAGTACTTCTTTTGCCTCTGCTATCCGGTTACTCCACCGAGATTTGCGTACCCCTATCTGTAATATTTATGGGTTTGTAAGACTGGCCGATGAGATTGTTGACACCTTTCATGCACATAACAAAGGACAATTACTTGCAGATTTTAAGACTGAAACCTATGCTGCAATTGCGCAGGGAATTAGTCTCAATCCAATTTTACACAGCTTTCAACGGACGGTTAATCAATTTCAGATTGACCACCACTTGATTGATGCTTTTTTTCATTCCATGGAAATGGATCTTTCAAAAACGGCTTACGACCAACGCGGCTATCAAGAATATATTTATGGCTCTGCCGAAGTAGTGGGTCTTATGTGTCTTCATGTATTTTGCGAAGGCGATAAAGGGTTATATGCAAAATTGCAGTCACCCGCTCGTGCGCTTGGAGCTGCTTTTCAAAAAGTAAATTTTTTACGTGATATCCGCGCTGACTATCAAGGTCTTTCCAGAGTATATTTTCCGGGTTGTGATTTCTCAAATTTTACCACTTCAGAAAAACGAGCAATTGAAGCGGACATCTTGGAAGATTTTCGGGCAGCCTATGCGGGAATTCAGGAATTGCCATTAAAAGCACGGTTTGGGGTGTATGTAGCTTATAAATATTACTTGTCTTTGTTTAAAAAAATTCGTGGACTTGAGCCTGCTTCCGTACTACAGGCACGGATCCGCATCCCCAATATTCAAAAAGCTTACATCGTATTACGGGCCGGTGTCAAAAATCAATTACGTCTTATTTAATGGACACTGCTGTAGTAAACACCACTCATCTGATTTTGGTAGACGAGCAGGATCAACCCCTTGGCACCTGTGAAAAACTGGAAGCACACCAAAAGGGTTTGTTACATCGTGCATTTAGTGTGTTTTTATTTGATCACTCGGGTCGCATGCTTTTGCAACAGCGAGCTTTGCATAAATATCATAGTGGGGGACTTTGGACTAATAGTTGTTGCAGTCATCCCTATCCTGCGGAGGATACTTTGTTGGCAGCAAAGCGACGCTTACAAGAAGAAATGGGATTGGTCACTTCCATAGAAAAAGCTTTTGATTTTACGTATCGTGCGGAGCTGGACAATGGCTTAACTGAATATGAATTTGATCATGTGTTTGTGGGATTCTATGACGGCGAGGTTGTTCCAAATGCACAAGAGGTAATGGATTATTGTTACTTATCTATCCCAGAAATTGAAAAACAGTTAAACATTCGCGCTGAGCGTTATACGGAATGGTTTAAAATTGCTTTTCCTCGTGTTAAGGAGTGGTGGAGTACGCAAGCCCTATCACAAAATCAATTAGCAAATTAAATCGCTTCTTATTTTTGCAATACATGGAAATAATTTTTTATATAGCAGTTTTAGTGGGAACTTTTTTACTAATGGAAGGGATCACGTGGTGTACACACAAATATGTGATGCATGGATTTCTTTGGGTGCTTCATCGTGATCATCATCAAGTTGAGCCTGGTTTTTTTGAAAAAAACGATGCGTTTTTTGTCATTTTTGCAGTTCCCAGCATGTGTTTAATTGGATTTGGAACATATAATCACGTGTGGTGGATGCAGGCAATTGGCTTTGGAATTATGGCTTATGGGTTTGCTTATTTTTTAGTTCACGATGTAATTATTCATCAGCGATTTAAATGGTTCACGCGTAGTAATAACACGTATGTACGTGCCATTCGTTGGGCACATAAAATGCACCACAAGCATCTAGGAAAAGAAGATGGCGAAAGCTTTGGAATGCTTTATGTCCATAAAATATATTGGGACAAAATTCGCCGGGATAAAAAACTAATGGCTGGGACTTCTCGTGTGGGATACGCTCCGCAAAAAGACTGATAATTTTATTGAATGACTATACCTGCTTCCAGCTATACTATTGTTTTTTTGGGAGGAGGGGCGGCTACACTTAGTGTATTGATGCGGCTGGTACGCTCTGACCTTTATGCAGGGAAACGCTTTTTAGTGATAGACTCCTCGGATAAAACAGCCAACGATCGTACTTGGTGTTATTGGGAAAAGGGAACTGGTTATTTTGAAGAAGTGGTATGCCGTCGCTGGAATGCGCTGGATGTAAAAAATGTAGGGGTAGATTTGGATCTGGATTTATGTGGTTATGAGTACAAGATGATCCGGGGGCAGGATTTTTATAGCTACTGTCACAACAAATTGCGCTCGAGTGGGCAGGTTGATTTTTTTCAAGCGACAGTTTTAGATGCGGCTTTTGATTCAGTGAATTTAAGATTAGTGTTAGCCGGGGTGACAGAGCCTGTTCAGATTTTGACGGAGCATGTATTTAATTCAATAGCCCCTAATCTTTCTTCTATTCAAGTAAAGCAAAGGGGCTTTATCAATATACTGCAACATTTTAAGGGAATAACGATTGAGTCTACTGAGCTTAATTTAAATACTACTCGCGCCATTTTGATGGATTTCCGTACGCCTCAACTACATGGCACCAGTTTTTTTTATGTAATGTCACTAGAAAAGAACAAGGCCTTGGTCGAGTATACCCTGTTCAGCCCCTCACTGTTAACACCAGCAGAGTATGATCGAGAGTTAAAAAACTATATTAACCATGTTATGGGTGTAACAAATTACCGTATAGTAGAGGAGGAGTTTGGTGTTATTCCCATGACGAATTACCAATTCAAATCGTACGATCGCGGAATGTTTAATATCGGAACAGCGGGTGGGCAAACCAAAGGATCGAGTGGGTACACCTTTCGGTTTATTCAAAAACATGCTGACCAAATTGTAGCAGCACTTTGTAGTGGAATTAAGGGTCCGGGTGTAGTAAAAAAACTACAAACCCTGTCTAAAATACCTGCCCGATTCCGCTTTTATGACAATGTGCTCTTAAATGTCCTTTGGAATCAATATCATCCTGGTGATCAGGTTTTTACCCGTTTATTTCTACGGAACAGCGCACATACCGTGTTTCGCTTTTTAGACAATGAGACTTCACTGCCCGAAGAAATTCGAATTATTTCTAGTTTGCCTGTAGGGCCATTTCTAAAAGCGGCTATTTCGCTTTCGAAGTAAAATTCTAACAAATCGAATTGGGAAGTACAGCCAGTTTAAAAACAGGGGCAGTTTTATGATGCTTTTATCCAGTGGCTGTGGTTTAATTATCGATAACCAATACCTATAAAGAAATAGTAGCTGATCTTTCTTTTTTTTGCTAAATCTTGCCCGGTTGACAGAACTGCGATAATAATATTGAACTAAACTAACAATTTGATGGCGTTTGAGTTTTCCTACAGTTGAGCGCAGATTAAAAGAGACGATTTTTTTTGCAATCCTAATTTGCTTGTTCGAGCTTATTCCAAGTTCAAATGCATTTATTCCAAACAAGCGATCAATGGCATTTCCAATAGCGGCAAGGTGATAATATTGGCTAAGGGGCTCTAGATGATTGGCAAGTTGTTCAGATTTACTTTGTTTTTTAATAAAAAGAAGGGCTTGTGCAAGATCAACTACATTTTTTAAATATTCAATTCCATCGTGCACCATGTGGTGTAAAAGTATTGCTCTAAAATGCTCTAGATGATTTAAAGATTTTAATGAGCTCGCTACAGTCGGTATTTGAAATTTATTTACTAAAGTGGGGGCGGAATAGCTAGGGTGTGTGATCATCCAATGCAACTCAATATGCCAGTTAGTTTGTGAAGTTTTTTTATCAAAACAAAAGTCTTTGTTTTTAATAAAATAAGAGTCTTGCCCATTTGGCGGAGTTTGTAAATAAGAGATTTCAAAACCATCTTGTTTGAATAGCTCAATTAGACTCTCTATTTTCTCTTTGTCTATTATTAAATCAATGTCGCTTGACTCCCGCATGGAAATATCTCCATAAAACTGTTTTGAAAACGCCACTCCTTTGTAAGGGATTGCAGAGAGGTTGTGCAATTCAAGTCTATTTACAATTCGTTCTGCTTCCTGCGCAATAGCAAAGTTTTGTAGTGTAATGGCGTGTAATTCATTTTTTAATTGTTCCTTAATCTCTCCTGGGATAGCTGCTTCAAGTAGTACACGATAAACAACGGGTCTAATTCGATGAAGCCTACTTAGTAGAGTAGCTTTAGGCAGACTTTCTAATCTATTTTTTAAAAGTTGATTTAAGTCGTTGATGGTTGCTGTTCCAAAATGAACACGGCAAGCTACTATGACAATTCCCATGGCAGCACCGTATGTTTCAACAATTACTGTAATGGGAATGGAATTTTGATTTGCTTTAGAAAATGTATCGGTGTTCATTCCTTTAAAATTAGCGAATTGAATTATCTTAGCAGCATGTCAGTTCTACGATACCAACGCGTTGATACTAATTTGCTAATTAGTCAATTG
>JBILMC010000185.1:0-3145 GCA_044375755.1 Chitinophagaceae bacterium | reverse complement strand
GCTCAGAATCTGATTATCGTACCATGGCGGTTAGTGTGTATACACCCTTGCAATGGTTAAACCAGGCTGTTCCTGTTGGCGATATCGCTTCTGACAATGCGGTGAGTGGCGGTGAAAATGCGTCAGACGTATTATCATTACAACAGATTGATGACATGACTCATACGCCTATTAATAGCACCTTAACAGAATTATGGCAGGCTGCTTATGAGGGAATTAACCGCGCTAATTATTTACACCAGTACAAAGACAAGAATTTGGCGGGTGAAACAGTAACATTTGCTGGTAAAGACGCGCTCTATGGTGAAATTTATTTTCTCCGTGCATATTACTACTTCCACTTGGTGAAGTTTTTCGGTGATGTTCCATTATTTACTGAAAAGAGATTGGCGCTAAGTGAATCAGCTTCACTAACACGTAGCCCCAAAGCGAATGTTTACGCACAAATTGAAAGAGACTTGACTGCAGCCATTACTGCGCTTCCTGCTATACAGGTGCAAAAAGGCCGTATAACTAAATATGCAGCTCAGGCATTATTAGGTAAAGTGTTGTTGTATCAACGTAAATATGAAGCTGCTGCTACTGTATTAGAAAGTGTAATTACTGCAAACGCATTTAGCTTGGTTACTGATTTTGGATCTATGTTCTTGGAATCAGGTGAAAATGGTCCTGAATCAATTTTTGAAATTCAATACATGATCTCATCTCCTCCTTATTATAACTGGGGTGGTGTTACACGTGGACAAGGAAATTATGCCGTTCAGCAATGTGGTATCAGAGGATTGAATGGTTCTGCAGATATGCCTTATGCTGCCGGATGGAGTACTAATTTGCCTACACAAAATTTGGCGAGCGCCTACGCAGCAGGTGATCAACGTAAGGCTGTTACTGTGTTAGATATTGAAGCTTACAAAGCGGCTAATCCTTCTTTTGGAATTACGTATCAAGTTGCTCCTTACAAAAACACCGGATTGTACAATCAAAAGTATTTACCTCGTAAAGGACAAACTTCTGGACAGATTGAACTGAACTATTTGAATAATCAGCGTATTATTCGCTACGCCGATGTATTACTTATGGCTGCAGAGGCGTATAATCGCTCTGCAACTGCCAATGATACAAAAGCTCAAGCTTATTTAAATTCAGTAAGACAGCGTGCTTTCAGAGATAATTTGCACAATATCACCTCTACTGGAAATACTTTATATCAGGCTATTTTGGATGAGCGCCGTTTAGAGTTAGCGATGGAAGGTGAACGCTTCTTTGATCTAGTAAGAACTGGACAGGGAAGTAAAATCACTGGATTTACTGCTAATAAGCATGAAGTATTTCCAATTCCTCAGCAAGAGGTTCTTGTTTCCAACTTAACTCAAAACTCTGGCTACTAATAGCCAACAAAAAAGTTAATTATGAAAAAGATAAAATTTTTGATTTCTGGGTTGTTGGCTGTGTTATTATTAGCTGGTTGTACAAAGATGGAGTATACCGATACTTCTTTTGTGGATCGAGGTGAAGCACCTTCTACGCTTTCAGCTATGTTTGACATTACCCAGGATAATACAGGTTTAGTGACGATTACGCCAAATGGAGTGGGAGCAGTTAACTACGATGTATATTTCGGGCATGGCGGAACAACGCCCACAAAAGTTGCGGCTGGTAAAAACACAACACATGTTTATCCTGAGGGAGTTTATCCTGTGAAGTTGATTGGATATTCTGTAAGTGGTAAAAAAACAGAGGTTACACAGCAACTGACTGTAACCTTTCGTGCTCCGGAAAATTTAGATGTGACGGTTACGGTAGATCCTGCAAATAATTATAAAGTAAACGTTAGCGCTACTGCATTGTATGAAACTAACTTCAAAGTTTATTTTGGCGAAAGTCCAACTGAAACGCCTGTAACTTTCTTAGAAGGACAAACAGTAAGCTATGTCTATCGTGCTACTGGTACCTACCAAGTGAAAGTAATTGCCTACAGTGGTGGCGCTGCTACCACACAGCGAATAGTACCAGTTACAATTGTTGACCCCATTTTATTGCCTTTAACTTTTGAATCTCCCACTATTAATTATAGCTGGTTCAATTTTGATGGAGGAGCTGTAACTGTAATTGCTAATCCGCAGTCAAATGGAATCAATACCAGTGCAAAGGTTGCTAGGATGGTAAAAAATGCAGGACAGCCATGGGGTGGAAGCTTCTTAACGCTCTCCAGCAACATTGATTTTTCTGCTAATAAGATTTTCAGAATGAAAGTATATTCACCTCGTGTGGGTGCAAAAGTGTTATTGAAAGTGGAGAACTCTGCGAACGGTAATCAGAATTTTGAAAAAGAAGTATTGACTACTCGTGTAAATGCGTGGGAAGATCTTGTATTTGATTATAGAGGCATTAATACGGGTAACAATTACAACCGTATCGTTTTGATTTTCGATAATGGAACATCAGGTGATGGTTCAGCAAATTTCACCTGGTTATTTGATGATATCCGTTTAGTGGCGACAATGCCATTAGATTTACCATTGGATTTTGAGTCTTCACCATCTACGTATCCTTGGTTTAATTTTGACGGTGGCAATGCAACAGTAGTTGCAAATCCTGTATCCGGTGGAATCAATACCAGTGCTTCAGTTGGTAAAATGGTTAAGAATGCAGGTCAGGTTTGGGGTGGTAGCTTTTTGACGTTAAGCTCTCCGATGAATTTTGCCACCAACAAAGTTTTTCGCATGAAAGTGTATTCACCTCGTGTGGGTGCCAAAGTGTTGCTGAAAGTAGAGAACTCTGCCAACGGAAGTCAGAATTTTGAAAAAGAGGTTACAACAAGTATTGCGAATGCGTGGGAGGATCTGGTATTTGATTATTCTGGAATCAATACCGCTAACTCTTACGATCGTATTGTATTGATTTTTGATCTCGGTGCTATGGGAGATGGCTCTGCTAATTATACATTCTACTTTGATGATATTAGATTGACAAATACATTCCCCGTACAGCTTCCATTGAACTTTGAATATCCCATCACTTATGGATGGTTTGATTTTGATGGAGGTAATGTAACAGTCGTTAATAACCCTCAATCTGCTGGAATCAATACGAGTGCAAAAGTTGCAAAGATGGTAAAGAATGCAGGACAGGTATGGGGGGGTAG
>JBILMC010000047.1:0-8038 GCA_044375755.1 Chitinophagaceae bacterium | reverse complement strand
TACGTATGAAAGTTTATTCTCCTCGTGCGGGTGCCAAGGTGTTACTGAAAGTTGAAAATTCAGCAAACTCCAGCCAAAATTTTGAGAGGGAAGTAGTTATTCCTAATGGTAATGCATGGCAGGAATTGAGCTTTGATTTTTCAGCCATCCCTACAACTAACACGTACGATCGAGTTGTGATCATATTTGATTTAGGTGCAATGGGAGATGGTTCTGCCAACTACACCTATTATTTTGATGATATCCGTCTTAATTAATAATTATAAATAGCTCGCCATGTTTAAAATGAGTAAAATAATCGCAGCTGTTTTGTCGCTCACCCTTCTTGTGACGGCTTGTAAAAAACAGGAATATAGTTTTGGAAACCTTGTCAATCCATCTGGTCTAACACTTACTACCGCTGTGGTGGGAGTGGATGCAGCCAATCCTAATGGAAATGGATCAGGCCAGGTTATAATCACTGCTAAAGCTGCTGGTGCATTAACCTATCAAATTGACTTTGGAGATGGAGTCAAGCAAGTGGTTCCTTCAGGAACATTGACTTACAAATACAACACCCCTGGTGTAAATAATTTTACTATCACGGTGAGTGCAGTAGGAACAGGCGGCTCATTATCTACAATTAGTAAGCGCGTTAGCGTGTTTGTTGCTTTCCAAATACCTGCCAATATCGTTGCTGCACTTACTGGATCGGGTTCTAAGGTGTGGGTGACAGAAAAAGAGGCACCTGGTCACTTTGGAGTAGGTCCTAACAATGAATTTTCTCCCATTTGGTATGCGGCTGTTCCAAATACCCGTGAAGCATGCGCTTATGATGACGAGATTACTTTTTCAAAAGATGCAGCGGGCCGAGTGTTTATGAATGTAGATAATAAAGGTGCTTCATTCTCTATTGGAGCGTCTACTGGATTTTATGGATTCAGTGGTGGGGATGGATGTTATCCAATGCCAACTGGGGGAAATAAGCAGTTGGTATTTATGAATGCTACTTCAGGATCTACAGCAGCCGTATCTACACAAATCCAATTTATGGTTCCTGGAAATGGTATCATTAATTTTGGAACAGGTGGAGTGGTATACGAGATATTATCAATTACATCAACAAGTCTACATCTTCGTAATATTGGCTCTGATAATAATTCTTGGTATCAAAAGTTAAAACCAAAGCCTTAAGGTGTGTTAAATAGGATTTTATTTGCAGGAGCCGCCCTTTTATTGATGGCGGCTTCTTGCAATAAAGAAAATACCCCAACTCTGGGTGGTGCCCCCATAAACCTTGTATTAACTGCTACCGTTGCGACGGATAATAGTGGTAATGTTACTTTTCGTGCTACGGCAACTAATGCTGTATCATTTGATTTTGATCTGGGGAATGGAGTGTTCCGAACATCGCTGGATGGTAATTTAACTTACCGCTATGCTGCAAGCGGATCTTATGATATTAATGTGATTGCAAAAAGTGCAGGGGGGCAAACTACATCTATTCGCAAAACAATTTCCGTTACGGTTGCACGTTCATTGATTTGGGCAGATGAGTTTGATTCTCCAGGGGCTCCAGATCCTGCCAAATGGGGATATGACATTGGAGCAGGTGGTTGGGGCAATGCAGAGTTGCAGTATTATACCAATCGCTTGGATAATGCGGAGGTGTCGAATGGCACCTTAAAAATTACCGCAAAGCGAGAAGCTTTTTCAGGTAGCTCTTTTACATCTGCCCGTTTACTTACGCGCAATAAATTTTCATTTAAATACGGAAGAGTTGACGCTAGAGCAAAACTACCAGTTGGTGCGGGCACTTGGCCAGCTATCTGGATGCTTGGCGCAAATTTTGGAACTGTTGGTTGGCCTGCTTGTGGTGAGATAGATATTATGGAACATCGTGGCAATGACCCTAATCGAATTCACGGCACGGTCCATTACACAGGAAATTCAGGAGGCGGTGGAATTGGTGGAACAACGTTGAGCTCTAACGTATCCTCTACTTTTCGTGTATATAGTATCGAATGGAATGATCAGGCTATTAAATTCATGATAGATGATGTAGTATTTTTTACATTTCCCAATACAAGTGCGTTACCTTTTAATCAACCATTCTTTTTGATTCTAAATGTGGCAATGGGCGGAAATTTTGGTGGAACGGTAGATCCTGCATTTAGTAGCTCAGCAATGGAAATTGACTACGTGCGGGTGTATAATTAATTATATGTTTTATGATTCGTGGTATGAGCAAGCTTGCGCTATTTCTAGTTTTTTTATTCAGCTGTTGTGGAATAAACGCGCAGTCAAATTTTAAGAAACTAGTGTGGGCAGATGAGTTTTCTTACAAAGGCCTTCCTGATTCAACGCGCTGGGGTTATGACAGAGGTCGAGGATGTCCTCAAAATTGTGGTTGGGGTAATCAAGAAGCACAGTTTTATACGTGGGATAGAAAAGAGAATGCACGCGTGGAGAATGGTTTTTTAATCATTGAGGCACGTAAGGAAAATTGGCAAGATGCATTGTATACGTCTACGCGACTAGTTAGTAAGAATAAAGGGGATTGGAAGTATGGACGTGTTGAGGTGAAGGCGCAGTTACCCAAAGGCACTGGAATATGGCCGGCAATTTGGATGCTACCCACTGATAATGTATATGGAGTTTGGCCTAAAAGTGGAGAAATTGATATTATGGAGAATGTAGGGTATGACCCAGATTCAGTTTTTGGAACAGTTCATACCGAAGCGTATAACGGAATGCGAGGTACGCAAAAGGTAAAAGGTATATCAGTATCTGATTTGTCCTCCGCATTTCATATTTATGCTATTGAGTGGAATGAGAAATCTATTTCATTTTATGTGGACCAACAGCGGATTAATTATTTTGAAAATGATCATAAAGGATTTGCAACCTGGCCCTACGATCAACGGTTTCATCTTTTATTAAATATTGCGGTAGGTGGAACCTGGGGAGGAAAATATGGAATTGATGATACCATTTTCCCGCAGCGAATGTTGATTGATTATGTTCGGGTTTATCAATAAAAATGAAAGAATGCGTTTTTTTAGTTTATTTCTCTATTTGATACTGGCTTCTAATTTATTAGTGAGTGCACAGCCTGTTAGAATTCAGCAAAAAGTTGATTCCCTGCTGCGGATGATGACACTCGAAGAAAAAATTGGGCAGTTGAATCAGCTCAGTAGCGATTTTGCCGCTACGGGTCCCATTACAAAAGAGGGAGATAAGCAAGATCGTGTTCGTCAAGGTAAAATTGGTTCCTATTTAAATGTAACAGGTGCTGCACGTACGCGTTCGTTGCAAGAGATTGCCATGCAATCAAGGTTACGCATCCCACTTCTATTTGCACAAGATGTTATACACGGGTATCGTACAATTTTTCCAGTTCCATTAGCAGAAGCTGCTAGCTGGGATTTACCTGCTATTGAAAAGGCCGCACGTATTGCTGCTATTGAGGCTTCGGCTTCGGGCATACATTGGACCTTTGCTCCCATGGTTGATATTGCACGTGATCCCAGATGGGGTCGTGTAATGGAAGGTGCTGGTGAAGATTCTTACTTGGGTAGTCGCATTGCGGTGGCACGCGTAAAAGGTTTTCAAGGAAATGGATTGGGAAGTATTGATGCAGTAATGGCCTGCGCAAAACACTTTGCCGCATATGGTGCAGCAGAGGGCGGTCGTGATTATAATACTACCGACATGAGTTTGCGAAAACTGCACGAAGTGTATTTGCCTCCTTTTAAAGCGGCTGCTGAAGCAGGTGTTGCATCATTCATGAATTCTTTCAATGATCTAAATGGTATTCCAGCTACTGCACACACTTATTTACAAAGAAAATTATTGAAAGGTGATTGGCAATTCAAAGGAATGGTAGTGAGTGATTGGGGCAGTATCGGTGAAATGATCAATCATGGGTATGTAGCTGATTTAAAAGACGCCGCTCTAAAAGCAATTCAAGCGGGTAGTGACATGGATATGGAAAGCAGAGCGTATACGTCACAGCTGGTTGGATTAGTGAATGAGAAAAAGTTAGATAGTAAGTTTATCGATGAAGCGGTGAAAAGAGTCTTAACAAAAAAATTTGAACTCGGTCTATTTGACGATCCTTATAAATTCTCTAACGAAAAGCGCGAACAGGAGGTTTGGAATAATCCGGCACATCTTCAGGTTGCACGCGATATTGCTAAAAAGAGTATTGTTCTTTTAAAGAATGAGCCGTTGTCTAACACATCAAAAAGTTTATTGCCTTTGTCTAAAAGCAGTATTAAAAAAATTGCTTTAGTGGGTCCTTTAGTACAGGCAATTGCCGATAATAATGGTTTTTGGAGTTACAGTTGGCCAGACGATTCTACACGTGTTGTTTCATTATGGAAAGGCATGTTCAATAAATTAGGAACTGCTTCATCACTAACGTATGCCAAAGGTTGTGAAATAACTGGTCAAGATACTTCGGGATTCAAGGCGGCAAGACAGGCTGCATTAGAGTCAGAATTGACTATAATAAGTATTGGTGAATCAGCAATCATGTCTGGTGAAGCAAAAAGTAGAAGTAGTTTAGGTCTGCCAGGTATGCAAGAGCAACTTGTAAAAGAGTTGGTGGCTACTGGTAAACCAGTTGTTGTGTTGATCAGCGCAGGTAGACCGCTTGTATTTAATTGGATTGCAGATCATGTTCCTGCTATTGTATACACGTGGTGGTTAGGTACCGAAGCAGGCAATGCTATCGCTGATGTTTTACTCGGCGATTATAACCCATCTGGTAAATTACCTATGACCTTTCCTCGTCATGAGGGACAAATTCCTATCTACTATAATTATTATAATACTGGTCGTCCATTTAAAAACGATACAGATTTTACCTATGTTACTGCATATACCGATCTACCCAACAGTCCACGTTACCCATTTGGGTATGGGTTGAGTTACACCACATTCGAATATGGAGCCATTCAACTAAGTGATACATTGCTAAAAACGGGTAAAACGATACAGGCAAAAATTCGTGTAAGTAATACCGGCGCGTACCAGGGTGAGGAAGTGGTACAACTATATATACAGGATGTGACTGCTTCATTAGTTAGACCGGTTCGTGAATTAAAGGGATTCGAAAAAATTAATCTTAAACCAGGTGATTCCAAAGAGGTAGTGTTCACTATTTCTGAAAAGGAACTTTCTTTTTACAACGAAGAAGGAAAGCCAATCACTGAGGCCGGACTCTTTCATGTATTTATTGGAGGCAATTCTCAGGCCAGCCAAAAAGCCTCATTTACTCTTCTTTAACCTCCTCAAATTCCAGGTAATCTTCTTTGCTTGGTTTGGAGCTAGGTTTGGTCCAGTTCCGGGTTGCCGAGTCAGTGGGCGGCGGGTCAGTGGGGTTTTGCTGCGACCTAAACTGGTTTTCCATCTGTTCTTTCATTTGCTTAAAACCCTTTCTTAACTGTCGTCCAGCCAGAAAAAGGGGAACTACAACCCTGAAAATGAACTGAAAAGCGAGATATAGGAGGAAAAAGTAAAGAATGTATTTCATGAGGGGCAAAGATAAGCCCTGCTTAACCCGCCATTGTTTTTTGGTCACTCGATTCTGAAGTTGTAAATTTGCATCCTGAAGGTGATTGAAGGGAACGAAGTCGTTCCCTTCTTCTTTTTAGCTATATGGACAATAGTGCTTTAATAAAGGCGATGGAAGAGCGGGTAGTTGGCCTGATTGGGGCTGAAAAAGATCTTTTTTTGGTGGAGATACGTATTAAGCCTACCAATAATGTGAAAGTGTATATAGATGGAGATCAAGGAGTTAGTGTAGAAAGGCTGGTTTATTACAATCGAAAAATGGCACGCCAATTAGAAGAAGAAGGGATTTTCCCGGATGGGGACTTTTCTTTGGAATTATCTTCTCCTGGCCTGGATGAGCCCCTAAAAATGCACCGCCAATATGTTAAAAACATTGGAAGACCGGTGGAGGTTATTTTGAACGATGGAATCAAGCAGGAGGGGGTTTTGAAGGCTGTGTCTGAAGAGGCAATAGAAGTGGAGAGCACAACTGGAAAGGGCAAAAAGGCGGTTACCGCTCAGTTGACTATCCCATTTATTCAAATAAAATCAACAAAAATTCAAATCAAATTCTAAAACAGAACCGGTTCAAAAATTTGCAGTATGGCTAGTATTAATCTTATCGATGCTTTCCAGGATTTTAAAGACGCGGAAAATATTGATCGTCCAACGATGATGAAAGTGGTAGAGGATGTTTTCAAAACATTGTTGCGTAAAAAATATGGAAGTGATGAAAATTTTGATGTTATCGTAAACGCTGAAAAAGGAGACCTTGAAATTATTCGTCGTCGAATGATTGTGGAAGATGGTGAGGTGGAAGATCCGTTGGCACAGGTTGCCTACTCCGAGGCTGTTAAGATTGAACCTGACTTTGAAGTGGGTGAGGATCTGTATCAAGAAATTGACCTCCTCGACTTTGGTCGTCGTGCAATTTTGGCTGCAAAACAAACCTTGGCAAGTCGCATTAGTGACCTCAAGAAAAATGCACTGGCAAAAAAATATGGAGATCGTGTTGGCGATATTATTAGTGCGGAGGTTTATCAGGTATGGAAAAAAGAAATTTTGTTGCTGGATGAAGAAGGCAACGAATTGATTCTTCCCAAAAGTGAGCAAATTCCACAAGACTATTTCAAAAAAGGAGAATCTATCCGTGCGGTAATCAGACGTGTGGATATGAAAAATAACAATCCGGTCATTATTCTTTCCCGTACGGCTCCAGAATTTTTAGCGAAGTTGCTCGAGATTGAAGTGCCAGAAATTTTTGATGGTCTGATTGTGATCAAAAAGATCGTAAGAGATCCAGGAGAGAGAGCGAAAGTAGCGGTAGAATCCTATGATGATCGTATCGATCCGGTAGGCGCCTGCGTGGGAATGAAAGGAAGCCGTATTCACGGAATTGTGCGTGAATTAAAAAATGAGAATATCGATGTGATTAACTTCACTACTAATATTCAATTATTGATTCAACGTTCTTTGACTCCTGCTCGCATCACAAGCATGGAATTGGATACCGAGAATAAACATGCAAATGTTTACTTAGCACCTGATCAGGTATCACTCGCCATTGGTCGTAGAGGCGTCAATATTAAATTAGCTTCTGAGTTGACGGGATACGAGCTGGATGTTTACAGAGACAATGAAGGTGAAGAAGAGGAGTTCGATATTGATTTAGAAGAATTCACAGATGAGATTGACGAGTGGGTGATTGACGAACTCAAGCGTGTGGGATGTGATACTGCACGTAGTGTGTTGAATCTTTCTGCTGATGAATTAGAGCGCAGAACGGATTTAGAAAAAGAAACAATTGATGAAGTACGTCGAGTACTCAAAACAGAATTTGAAAACGAATAAAGGTTATTAAAACAACTGAATGGCAGAGTTAAAACTTCCTAGATTATTGGCGGCGGCCAAAGAGTTCAACATTGGACAGGATACGCTTATCGACTTTTTAGTAGGTAAGGGCTTTCCTAAAGATGACTTGAAGCCTACGTCCAAGTTGACGGAGGATATGTATCGTTCCTTGCAACAGGAATTCCAAAGTGATAAGGCCGCTAAAATGAAAAGCGATCAATTGGAACTTCCTAAAAATGCACCGGGTGAGGTGCGCAAGAAAAAGGAAGAAGAAGAGATTTCTTTTAAATCTGCAAAGCCTTCTCGTAAAAAAGAAGAGCCTGCTCCTGCTAAAGAAGAGAAGGAAGAAAAAGTAGAAAAGACAGAAGAGGTTGTAAAAGCAGAGGCGCCCGTTGTTGAAGGACCGAAAGTGGTTACAAAAATTGATTTGGATGCCATCGATTCTTCTGTTCGACCTAAGAAAGGTACAAAAGCGAAAAAGGAAGAAAAAGTAGAACAAGAAGTAAAGCCTGCCGAAAAGAAAAAGAAAGCAGAAGTAAAAGCAGAGGTGGCTCCTCCCGTAAAAGAGGAACCTGCTAAACCTATTGAGGAAGCTCCTCCTGTTATTGAAAATATTGAAGTTGAAAAACTTTCAGGTCCAAAGATT
>JBILMC010000222.1:0-2686 GCA_044375755.1 Chitinophagaceae bacterium | reverse complement strand
AAGATTGGGTTCCTTCGCACTATGAACTAGGGTATCTTTTAAGTAATTACGGGTATCTCAAATATGGCGAGCAATTTTGGAGTAAGGTTATTTCCGATGCTGCTTCTTACCGCTCCCTTCTTTATCCATTTCAGGGGGCTATAAAAAAATACTCCGGACTTTCGTATCAAAGCTTTGTTAGTAATGCGCTAGATTTTTATCGTCTTCAAAGGAATGTAGAAGCTAATTCGCCTGGTCAATTTCTGCAAAAACCACAACACAAGTATGTTGATAATCGACAGTTCCCCTATGGTGTAAGTGGTGATTCGATTTTGTACATACGAGCATCCTATCGGCATCGTCCGGGTTTTTATTTGTTCGATGGAAAACAAGAACACCGTCTACGAACACAGGATATTGCGCTGGATGCGCAATTCAGTTATCGCAATGGTAAAATTGTATATGCAGCCTATGAAAGGGATCCGCGAAGGGGATGGATTAGTTATAGTTCGTTAAGAATTTTGGATGTAAAATCCAAGGCTCAGTTTGATCTTACTCGTCATACGCGTTATTTCACTCCAGATATCTCTGCTTCTGGAAAAGTAGTTGCTGTTTTTGTGTCAGACACTGGCAAAACGGCTCTTCATTGGTTAGAGGTTCCAACTGGGAAAGTCATTGCAAAGTATACATCTCCCTCAGGATATTTCTTAACGGATCCCAAATTTATCGATGATCAAAATGTAGTAGTGGCAGCTCGACGACCAGATGGGCAAATGGCTTTGCTGTTGATTCAAGAGGAAAAAGAAGTACAGTTGACTCCATTTTCGTCATACAGCCTGGGGTATTTGCAGTATCATAATGGCTTCGTTTTTTTTACTGCAGGATTTGCAGGAAATGACGATATCTATGCGTACTCGTTGGAAAAAAAATTGGTTTATCAATTGATAAAAGGTGGATTTGGAAAATATCACGTGAATGTTAATAGCAATAGGTTGTTTTGGTCTGAGCAAAGCGCAGAGGGGTATCAGTTAAAAACAGTACAGCTTGACTCTCTTAGTTGGAAGCCATTTGATATAACTGCTCTTGCTCAATCTACACCTGCTAGCAAAATGGCAACTGTAGCTTTTTCTCAAAATGGGAATTGGATTTTGAATAATCAAAGTGATCAGTTGTGGAGACCTCAGCCCTATCCCAAATCAACTCGCCTTTTGAACATACATTCTTGGCGACCCAATTATGATGATCCAATTTATAGTTTTACTTTTTACGGCGAAAATGTGTTAAACACCTTGCAAACAGATGTAAGTTATAACTATAACGATGCGGAAAAAACGCATGGTGTTGGAGCTAGCACGACCTATGGTAATTCATTTTTGCAATGGAGTGGGGGTTTTGACTATACGTTTGATCGTCAATTTGTAAGTAGGGGGATAAATAGAAATTGGGATCAACTAGATGCCAGGGTTGGATGGTCCCTTCCATTACTTGAGACGAAGGGGCGCTATTTTCAACAATTGAATATATCAAGTAGCTATGCGCTTCGCGCCGATTTTTATAAGGGTGCAGACCGGGATACATTGGGAGTTCGGTCGCTTCATTACTTAGTACATGGTATGAATGGTTCTTGGACTACTGCGACTGCTATACAGCATATTTTCCCCCGACTTGGATTGAGTTATTCCTTTGTGTTTCGTCACAGTTTAAACTCTGTAGTAGGTAGACAAGTTAATGCACAGATTAAAACCTATTTGCCCGGTTTCTTGCAAAATCATCATGTGGTGGCAGGCTTATATTGGCAAGAGAGAGATACTGTTGGGCAATTATCCTTTGGGAATCGATTTGCTTATAGTAGAGGATATGTTGGACGTTATTTTGTAAGAATGTGGAGAACTGGCATTGATTATCATTTTCCAATATGGCATCCTGATTTTGGCTTTGCAAATCTTGCTTATTTACAACGCATACGCGCTGCACTATTTTTTGACTACACCCGGGTATATGCGCTTAATAAAATTACCAGTCTTCCACAACGAAGTGCGGGCGCTGAATTCTATTTTGATACCAAATGGTGGAACCAGCATCCCGTAACAGTAGGTTTCAGAGTATCGCGACTATTAGATCCTGATCAATTTGACCGTTATAAGGGATGGTTCATGGAATTTATTTGGCCCGTAAGTTTAACGGGGCGCTGATTTTTTTCGCTGTACTATTTTTTTATTGAGCTGATACGAAAGCCAGGCTGTCCCACTTCCTACCAGTGCACCTGCAATAACATCACTAGGGTAATGGGCGCCTAAGTACATACGTGAGTATCCCACTAAACCTGCAAAAGTGTAGGCCGGAGCAATTATATACCACTTTGGTAATGCTATTGTGAGGGATGTGGCTAGTGAAAATGCCTCAGAAGTATGTCCGGAGGGAAAAGATCGGCTGGAGGCTGGCGTCAATACGGAGAAGGTAGGATCTGTTTCGCCTGGTCTCTTTCTGTTGATTGTTTTTTTGAAAAGGTAGGTAAATGCCACGTTAGCTGCAAAGCTTTCTGCTAAGTAAATACCTCTGCGTTTATCTTTTTGATCTTTTGCGATGACTCCTTTGATAAAAAAAGCGGCAGGAATAGCCAATGCAAGGGGATCGGAGGCGTCAGAGATAAATTGATTAAAGTGTATTCCGGCCGTTGTTCTATTTTGCTCCAGCTTTCTTAAGTATT
>JBILMC010000221.1:0-2695 GCA_044375755.1 Chitinophagaceae bacterium | reverse complement strand
TGCAACGGCTGCGGCCTGCAACGAATTAGGATTACAAAGTACTGGGGTTGTGAGAGGGGAAATGCCTAAACAGCTCACTCCACCACTAGAAGAGGCAGCGTCGCGGGGCATGAAAATTGAATTTATTTCCAGGTCAGATTATTCTTCTCAGAAAAGAAAGCATAGCAATGTTGATTCTGATACATTTATTATTCCGGAAGGCGGGTATGGTAAACTTGGGGTGATGGGAGCAGGCACTATTTATTCTTTGCTAAAAGGAAAATCGTATACACATATTCTTTGTGCCGCAGGAACAGGAACCATGTTGGCGGGCCTAATTTTAGCTGTACCAGAAAACTGTCAATGCATTGGCATCCCGGTACTCAACGGAGCAAAAGCACTTGAGGAAGCTATTCAGGCACAAATAAATTATGATAAAGTGAACTGGAAACTTGAAACAGGATTTGAATGGGGCGGCTACGCAAAGCATCCTCCGCAACTATTGCAATTCATGAATTCTTTTTTTAAGCAAACAAAAATTCCAACTGACATAGTATACACGGGCAAACTTTTTTACGCCTTTACCCAATTAGTAAAGAAGAAATACTTTGAAAAAAATAGTCGTATTTTATTAATACATAGCGGTGGATTACAGGGGAACCGATCCCTCTCTGCGAGCCAACTTGAATTTAGCTGATAGCTGTTTTTCGTTTGTATCTTTGTTTAACTCTGTTTTACCTATCATGCTAGCAAATCGATCATTCACATATTTTCTTTTAATAAGTAGTCAGCTAATTAATCAATTGTTTGCACAAGACCCACTTCCCGATTTTAGTGTAAAAGATATAGGTAAAAACCGCTATGTAATAAGTTGGATCAATAACTACCCCCTCTCCACCCAAATCACTATTCAACGTTCTTTTGATAGTGTAAGAGGGTTCAAGAGTATTCTAACCGTACCTGATCCAACCACCAAACAAAATGGATATGTCGACAACAAGGCCATGAATGATCATATGTACTACCGTCTGTACATATTATTAGATAATGGCCACTACTTATTCTCGGCTTCAAAAAAACCAGTAAAGGATCTTGCTACTGAAGAATTAATTGAAAAAAAAAGACCTACCGTAATCCTGACTCCCTTAAAGCTTGAAGAAAAAAAATCAAACGCTGAAATTAATTCAAAAAAAGAAGCACTACGTAAAGTAATAGAAGACCCCATTCCTGAACGAACAAAAACCACCTCAGTTACGCCCCCTACCGTCATTGAAAAATCGATAAAAGAAGATAGCACCAGCACCATCAGTATACCACTCATAGAAGTAAAAAGAATTGAACCTGTACTGCATAAAATCACTCCTGATCGGGCTGGCGATTCAGCTAAAATACCAACGGCCGTATTCACAAAAGAGGAACCCAATGCCTTTGCTCCCTCTCTCTATGTTTTTTCGCACCCTGATGGAAATATTAGAATTCAAGTACCCAACCGTGCCCGGCTAGCGAGGTACAGAATAAAATTTTATGAAACAGACCAGCGCTTTCTCTTTGAATTAAAAAACTTGCCCGCTCCTAGTTTTCAGCTAGATAAAACAAATTTTCTACATGCTGGATGGTTCTTATTCGAGTTATACGAGGATAGTCGGCTTATTGAAAAACACAAAGTGTATCTCGACAAACCCTAATTAAGTATAACTGATTTCCACCCCAAATACCTGCTCAAATTTCTGCAGCACTTTTTCTTTTACTTCAGCTACTGTTGGTGTTACTCCAAGTTCTTTTTGCAATGAGGTTACAGACTTATCTGGAATTCCACAAGGGATTATATGATTGAAATAGGAAAGATCATTTGCAATATTCAAGGCAAATCCGTGCATTGTAATCCACCTGCTACACCGCACACCCATCGCACAGATTTTTCTAGCACGACCGGGAATATCGGGGTCTAACCATACCCCTGTTTCACCGGAGGAACGCTCCCCTTTTAAACCATAATCTTGCAGCGTTAGTATTATTACTTCTTCCAACTCTCGTAAATAACGTCCAATATCTCTATAAAACTGTTCCAGATCAAAAATGGGATACCCTACTAATTGACCGGGACCATGATAGGTGATATCTCCTCCCCGATTAGTCTGAAAAAAAGCAATTTGACGCACCTGCATTTCTTGCTCATCAATTAATACATGCTCTCGCTTTCCACTCTTACCTAGGGTATAAACGGGAGGATGCTCAACAAACAATAAATGATGCGCAGGTACCAAACCTTGCGCTTTTTGCGCAATACTCCCTTGGAGTATCTTCTCCTGTAAATCCCAAGCCTGCTGATATTCTAGTAAACCGAGATCCCTATATAACACTGGAAGAGTCATGAATTGCAAATTTACCTACAAAGTTTGAAGCTTTACCTTTGCAATTATGAATAATGAAACGCTCGATCAAAAATTGGATAGTTCAGATGAACTATTTGAGCGCTTTTCCTTACAAGTGGACAAAGGGCAAGAAGCCCTTCGTATTGATAAGTTTTTAGCTAACCGCATCGAAGGAGCCAGTCGTAACAAACTCCAGCAAGCCATGAACCTGGGAATGGTACAAGTAAATGGATTACCCGTCAAGGCCAACTACAAGATAAAACCTCAGGATCAAATTGTAATTTATTCTGATATAAGCCCTGAGCAAACTGAGGTCACACCGGAAAAGATGGACCTAAACATTG
>JBILMC010000220.1:0-2701 GCA_044375755.1 Chitinophagaceae bacterium | reverse complement strand
CTGATGCTATCAAAGGTTTTGAGGAAGTTAAGCCGATGGTATTTGCTGGAATCTATCCTGTAAATACGGATGATTTTGAAGAACTGAGAGACTGTATGGATAAGCTACAGCTCAATGATGCTTCACTTACTTTCGAATTAGAAACTTCACAGGCACTTGGATTCGGATTTCGCTGCGGATTTTTAGGTATGCTTCACATGGAGATCATTCAGGAGCGTCTGGAGCGTGAATTCAATCAAACAGTAATCACAACTGTTCCTAACGTTAGTTTTATAGCAACCACCACGAAAGAGGAGGTTGTAATTGTAAATAATCCCACAGAGTTCCCCGATCCGGTTAAAACGGACCATATTGATGAGCCTTTCATTAAGGCCCAGATCATTACTAAGCCTGAGTATATTGGAAATATCATGACATTATGCCTAGGAAAAAGAGGGATTTTAATCAATCAGCATTATTTGACACCAACTCGTGTTGAATTAATTTTTGAAATGCCTTTGACGGAAATCGTTTTTGATTTCTATGATAAATTGAAGTCTCAAACGCGTGGCTATGCTTCCTTTGATTATCATCCGATTGGATATCGCGAAAGCGATATTGTAAAGATGGATATTCTACTAAATGGAGACAAAGTGGACGCACTTTCTGCTTTGATTCACAGAAGTCGTGCCCAGGATTTTGGAAGAAAATTGTGTGAGAAGTTAAAAGAATTGCTACCGCGCCAACAATTCCAGATTGCAATTCAGGCTGCAATTGGTGCTAAAGTAGTGGCTAGGGAAAATATTTCTGCCATGCGTAAAGACGTAACTGCTAAATGTTACGGGGGAGACATTAGTCGTAAGCGAAAATTATTGGAAAAGCAAAAGGAGGGTAAAAAGCGGATGCGACAAATTGGAAACGTAGAAGTTCCGCAAGAGGCCTTCTTGGCTGTTTTGAAATTGGATGATTAATTTTTCTTTTCAAAAAGTGGGATCTCCCTGGGCGCTTGTCCATCTCTTAATTTCTGGGTAAATACTTTATTGATGTGTACCCATTTCCCTTTTTCCCATCGAAATCCTTCCTGATCTCCGTCTGGCACATACGTCCATTTATTTTCAGAATCATTGTTCTCAGATATTAAGTGATCCATCAAAATCAGATCCATATCGGGAATATAATTTAGGAGAACCCTTGCATTTTTCTTGTATTCCAATTGGATTCTATATTTGGCAGGAAGAGGTATGCTATCTTTTTCGTAACTAAAAAACGGTCCTCCAAAAATAGGATCTCCTTGCTGCGAAAAGTGCAGTACCTCCATCCATTTAATCGTACTCATTGCATTATTAGCATCAATTCCAAATAAGGTATAAAAGGACTTGCCTTGGTATTCTTTTTTGACGACATTATAGTAGGTGGCACCGATCCAATTCTTTGTAGAGCGAACTGAATCTTCGGGATGTTCTGTGAACTCTGATGCATCTCTTAAGGGAAATAACTTTAAAACGCCATTTTTTGTATTCATCTGTATAGCACCCCGTTGTCTGCAGTAATAGTCATCATATTGTAAGTTCCAAGTAATGACTCTAAAGCTGGAATCAGGCGCGTACAATTTTGCAACTCCTTTTACAGAATCGAAAGGATAATAAAATGAATAGGGTGTCTGCAAGGCTCTTACAAGGGTTCGGGTGAACTGACTATCTGAAATCATTCGATCTTCTGTCAAACTATCTGTGTTTAGGTAGTAGGCAAATTCTTTTAAAGTGTCTTGGTGTGCCTCTAGCTTTTTTATGGCTGCGGGAGTAAGAGCAGTGTTAGGCTGTGCGGTTACAATCTTGTCTACTCCTAGTAATGAGAATAAAATGAACGTGTAAATTAATTTCATAATTGGTTCATTTTTTTGATAGTTCCATAATACTATTAATCATGGTTGACCAATCGTATTTTTTCTTTTCCTCAATAATACCTTCATGAAAGAAGTCACTGCCTTTTTCATAAAAACGAATAATTGCATTAGCTATTGCTTTTGAATCAGGTGCACAAACAAGTCCAACTCTTTCATTAGGCACCATTTCTGGAAGTCCTCCAACATTGGTAACAATCATTGGCTTTTCAAAGTGAAAAGCGAGGGGAGTTACGCCACTTTGTGTAGCATTTCGGTAGGGTTGCACCACTACATCGGCAGCGCAGAGGTAACTAGCAATATCCGTATCGGCTATAAATTTACTATCAAGTCTTACGGATTGATTCAACTTATTTTTCTCAATGAACGCTAAATAAGGCTCCTCTTTTTCATAGAACTCACCTGCAATGAGAAGCTTAATGTTTTGCTCATGAATGCGAGGGTCGCACATGGCTTCTAGGAGGAGATCCAGGCCTTTATATTTTCTAATGAATCCAAAGAATAAAACCACTTTTTCAGTTGGACTGATACCCAGTTTTTCCCTGGCACTATTTTTAGATACAGGGTTGCCAAAGTGATCGTATAAAGGGTGTACCGTACGTAGCACAGGTTTATTGCTGACAAGTGATTTCAAGTCTGTTTCCACGGTTTTACTCATGGCAATAAAGGCATCACAGCTTTTGAAAAAGTAGCTAGAAAAAATACGGTCACCCGGTCTTTTTTCGTGCGGGATTGCATTGTCAGCAATACAAATGATTTTAGTTTCTTTTCTTTTTATTATCCTGAGTATTGTTCCTAGGCAGGGGCCCATAAAGGGAATCC
>JBILMC010000219.1:0-2702 GCA_044375755.1 Chitinophagaceae bacterium | reverse complement strand
GCATTTTTCAAAGATAAGTGTGCCTTGGGCCGAGCTGCATCGTAGGGATGTATTATTTTCGCGCCCATGGAAAATTTACAAAAAATAATTCTGGAAGCTTGGTCAAACCGGGAGTTGGTAAAAGAAGCTAGTACTCAAGATGCCATACGAACAGTGATAGAAGAAGTAGATAAGGGGAGAATCAGGGTTGCGGCACCTGTTGGGGAACAATGGGTAGTTAATGAGTGGGTAAAACAAGCAATCCTTCTTTATTTTTCCATTCAGCCGATGCAAACCTGGGATGTAGCACCATTCGAGTTTTATGATAAAATGCTTCTTAAAAAGAACTATAAAGAACTAGGAGTGCGCGCTGTTCCTCATGCTATTGCACGCTATGGTGCATATCTGGCCCCTCAGGTTGTTTTGATGCCTTCCTATGTAAATATTGGCGCATTTGTTGATGAAGGAACAATGGTTGACACTTGGGCCACTGTGGGAAGTTGCGCGCAAATAGGAAAAGGCGTGCATCTAAGTGGTGGTGTTGGAATAGGTGGAGTACTGGAGCCCTTACAAGCATCACCTGTTGTTATTGAAGATGGTTGTTTTATTGGAAGTCGTTGTATTGTAGTAGAAGGGGTGGTTGTAGAACGTGAAGCTGTGCTGGGTGCAAACGTCGTGTTGACTCAGTCTACTAAAATTATTGATGTGACAGGAAGTGTGCCTCTTGAAATGAAAGGAAGAGTACCTGCACGAAGTGTAGTGATTCCTGGAACTTATTCAAAAAAGTTTGAAGCGGGTGAATATGGCGTCAGTTGTGCGCTGATCATTGGAAAAAGAAAGACTAGTACAGATCTCAAAACCAGTTTGAATGATGCCCTTCGGGATTTTAATGTTAGTATTTAAGGCTAATAAACTGTAGGACACTTAAATCGGTATTCACTTTTGGGATAGATTCTAAAACCTACTTGTATAGACTGCCCAATGTAGGAGTCGTTATTGTTTGGATTTCCACGTGATAGACCTGAATTAGCTGGAGTTAAACCTGCTAAATTGTATAATCCCTGATAATATAATCGCTTGGCTCTTGTTGCGTTTTCTGGTGTTAGATAGGTGTCAAAAAGAGTAGGATCTACATAAAATTCAGCGCTAACATTATCAATCTGATCTGTAAAAACTTTTCGATATATGATTTCAGTACCAATGTATAGATCTTCATTGATGTAAAAACGTACCCCAGCACCACTTAATACATTTTGCTGGATTAATTTATCGGGTTTACTGCTTGGATACTCTGCAAATCCCTGACCTTCCAACCGTAGGGGCTGAAGATCAACCCAGACTCCATCAATATCTTTAGCTTGTGGGTTAAAACGGAATAACCCCATCCCTGTAAAAATATAGGGTTGTAGTAATTCAAAAATACTAGCTCGTTTTGTAGGGATCAAGCGAAATGGATAAAACTCTGCACCCAGATAAACTTCATCCAAGCGAGAGCGAAAATGTAAATTCCTGTTAAATCTGAATATATCATTTGTTGTGACATTGGGAGAGTGTCTGTCATTTGCTGAAACAGCACCGTGGTAAATCCCTGTTCGTAAACTGATCCATTTGGTGGGATAAAAATTTAGCTGAGCTCCTATTCCCATTTTTGTTTCTTCCCAATCAGCATCCTTGAAAAACCAAGTGCCCGCTCCTGCACTACCCCCTAAATCACCTAAAAAAAGCATTGGGCCTGCATGGAAGCCCAGCTCAATTTTTTTAAAGAGACCTTCTTTTTCTTGCGCATTAATACATAAGAAATGCAGTATCGCAGAAAAAACTAATATGTAGCGGGAATGATTCAAAATTCATCTATTTAACGCTCCACCCGTGAAATTGGTATGCCGTTCATATAAAAATAATGTTTCTTGGATGCCACCTGCAATCCCCTTCGTAGATTTGCATCACAAAACAAATCCAAATGAAAAACCATTTAACTAAATTTTTGCTTGTTGCGATTGCAACTATATTCCAGTTTTCGTTGAACGCGCAGACGATTGATGAAGTAATTTCCAGCCATGTAGCAGCAACAGGTGGTGCTGAAAACTGGAAAAAAGTCCAGTCAATGAAAATTACTGGTCATGTGGAGGTTCAAGGAATTGAAATTTCTTTTTCGCAGCAGGGTGTGAATGGCAAGGGCCTGCGCATCGATGCAGAATTTCAAGGAATGCAAATCATTGAAATTATCACTCCAACTAAATCCTGGTCCCAAAATCCTTTTGGCGGTAAAACAAGTTTAGAGCCCAATAGTGAAGAGGAGCATAAACAGCGCGTGGATCAGTTGGATTTACAGAATGAATTTGTGGATTGGAAAGAGAAGGGTTCTTCTGTTGAGTTATTAGGTAAAGATGAGGAAGATGGAAACGAATATTTCAAAGTTCGTTTAACCACAAAAACTGGAAATACAACTGTATATTTTATCGATACTAAAACCTTTTTAGTTTATAAGACAAAGCGTACTAGTAAGATGCAGGGTCAGGAAATGGAAATGGAAACAAAAATGTACGATTACAAGGCACTTCCAATCGGAATCAAGGTTCCCCATAAAACGGATCAAATGGGCCAGGTTCTAGTGTTCGAAAAGGTAGAAGTAAACACTCCTCTCGCTGATTCTTTGTTTGAAGTAAAATAACGTACTGTATGATCTATTTTCGTTCTATTAAAGCGTTCTCTATTGTGGGAAC
>JBILMC010000218.1:0-2706 GCA_044375755.1 Chitinophagaceae bacterium | reverse complement strand
GTGTCGGCGGTTCGATCCCGCCCCACACCACTTCAAAAAACGATAAACCCTTGTAGATCATAAACTTACAAGGGTTTTCTTTTTGGGGTGCACAGAAAGGTGCACAGTTTTTTGGGGTTCCTTGAAATCTTCTCTTTTGACTTATCCATATTATAAGATAAGAGAGGAGAGGGAGAAAGTAAAGGGGGGGTATTTCAAAAACCTAAAATTGATCTTTAATTAAGTAGGTAATTCAAATTAAGATTAAATAAATAAGGCGATGTATTTGTTACATCGCCTTATATAATAATACTACTCGGTTTATTTAGGCAATACAACGTTGTTGATTACGTGCACAACACCATTACCTGCTTTCAAATCGGTTACTACTACAGTTGACGTTCTACCATTTTCGTCGGTGAGGATTACTTTACCATTCTCCAATGATGCAGTCAAGCTTCCACCGCTTACTGTCTTTACAGTGGCTTTTCCTTTGCCATCCTGAATGGCTTTTACAACAGCGGCTGCATCCAAGTTTCCTTCAACAACATGATATGTAAGAATTTTTGCGAGAGTAGCCTTATTTTCAGGCTTCAACAAACTTTCAACTGTTCCCTTTGGCAAACTCGCAAAAGCATCGTTTACCGGTGCAAATACAGTGAAAGGACCAGCGCTCTGCAAAGCGCTTACCAAATCGGCTGCTTTTACAGCTGCTACCAATGTTGTGTGATCTTTTGAACTAACTGCTACATCAACTACCGTGTTTTGAGCCGATGCACTGAGGACTCCTCCCAAGAGGATTGCAAATAATAATTTGATTTTCATGATTATGTTTAGACGTACAACGGAGGAATGGGATAAATGTTTGGGCAAACTGACGCATTTATATTTATTTAATAGTATCGCTTACGGAAGACTATTGCAGCATTTTAATATTACGATCAGATTCTTCTAGTGCTGTAATGTGATGATGATTATATTCTTCTTTGAGCTAAATTCAATGGCTTTTATTTAACTATACATGCTTACTCTACTTCAACCGCATTTTCTACTTGATCCCAAAGCGTGAATCTTACTTGAAGTGCTTTTTTAGCAGCTTCAGTGAGCAGAAAGTGCACAGAAAAGTGCGCAGTTTTTGGGGTTCCTTGAAGTCTTCACTTTTGAGTTATCCATTTTATAAGATGAGTGAGGACGACAAGGAAGAAAGCGAAGGGGGGGGTTCTACAGATCATAGTAATATAAAAAACACGCACATGAGGGAAAAGATTTATTTGGAAGACTAAAACTTTAGTTTTAATTTTGACTAAATTATTAGTTATGAAAAAGACGTTGACCAGAGCTGAAGAGCAGATCATGCAAGCCTTGTGGCGTTTAGAGGAGGGGGGGTATTTGAAAGATATTGTTGAGGCATTGCCAGACCCGAAGCCCCACCATAATACAGTCGCGACCCTTTTGAAGATAATGGTTGAAAAGGAAGTCGTAGGTATCAAAACGCCTAACCGGTACAACCTATATTATCCCTTATTTACAAGAGATGAGTATACTTCCGGCTCTATTGCGGGGATTACTAAAGCTTATTTTGAAGGCTCCTATAGAGAAGTGGTTTCTTTTTTAGTCGACAAAAAAAAATTATCAGTCGAAGACCTTGAGTTTTTATTGAAACAGATAAAAAAGAAAAAATAATTGTATGCTATCACTATTCATTTACATCCTAAAAGCAATCCTGGTATCAGGTATTTTACTTGGATATTACTGGATTAGTTTACGTAACACAAGATTTCATTATTACAACCGCTTTTATCTGGTGGGTACTGTTCTGTTAAGTTTGGTTATACCGTTACTTGATCTACAATGGTTCAAGTTTTCTACACCTGAATCAGTATCAGTTCAACAGGCTGTACAATTCATTTATCAATCCGAGGGCATTGCTACAGCGGAGCAAGGATTGACCTGGCACGAATTCTTTGGGTTATCTATTACAGTGATATCTGCTGTTCTCCTCATCTTGTTTGGATTGGGTATAATGAAAGTATACCTAATTAAATCGAAAGGAAAAGTTACAGTCATGGAACGTTTCGATTTTATTGAAACAGCATTCGACGATGCCCCTTTCTCATTTTTTAGAAATCTTTTCTGGAGAAAAGGGCTACCAATTGAAGATGAGACTGGCCAACGTATGTTAAAACATGAGTTGACCCATATCGAACAGTTACATTCGTATGACAAGCTCTTTATTGGATTTACCACTTTCCTTTTTTGGATGAATCCGTTTTTCTGGGTCATCAGAAAAGAATTGGAAGTGGTGCACGAATTCATCGCTGATGAAGTAGCGGCTGCAGGCGACGATGCTGCACTGTTGGCAGAAATGTTGTTGAAGACACATTACCATTCAAATAGTTTGTCCGTTGGACAATCATTTTTTTATTCATCCATAAAAAGACGCATTATTATGTTGACATCTTCAAAAAAAGTAAGTTACAGCTACGCCAGACGTTTATTGATCCTGCCAGTAGCTATCGGTGTATTGGTTCTTTCATCGTTTACCATCAAAGATTCATTGTCAGATGTACAAAGCAGGCAAATGGATCTAGCTGTCATCGGGACAAGCGAGTTGGATACGGTTCCCGCAAAGTATCGCGATGCCAAAACTGGAAAAATTAGAGGAAGTTTTCGAGTGGACATCGATGGTGATATGGCTTCTTTTAAAGACATAAAGTCGAAAAAAGA
>JBILMC010000216.1:0-2715 GCA_044375755.1 Chitinophagaceae bacterium | reverse complement strand
GAAGGCTCCTGAGAAAGATATTAAGGATGAGTTTCTATACTCACAGCTTTGCTGGGCACGGGGCGATTTCAATTGTGCCATTTCAAAAGCAGAATCAGTATTAACTGCGCTTGGAGAAAATACTAAACCGCGTGTTTTCAGATTGTTGTCTGACGCCTATTATCAGGCTGGAGATACATTAAAAAAACAAGGCAATGAAGAAGGGGCCAATGGAGCCTTTGCCAATGCAAAAAAGTACAGTGATCGATTTTTCTCAAAAACCGGTGATGAAAATGATGCCATAATCCTCTATGACTATCAGTTAAGAGCTGATATCTTGGATAAAACGGGTGGAACACCTGAAGAGATTAGCGGGACCTACCTACAGTCAACCCGTGTTGATACACTTGCTAATCTGAAAGTGGATCTACTCAAAAAAGGGGCAGACCGGTTTAAGGCGCGTGGAGATAGTTTAAGCAGAGTATTGGAGGGGGTACTTCGTACTGAGGTTATTAAAGTAAAGCCGTCTCCCAGCCAGCGTGATTACTTTGATGCAGGGTTTGCCTTTTATCAGGGAAAAGATTATGTCCATTCGGACAGTCTGTTTACAATCTATGTAAACAAATTCCCTGAGGAATCATACGGATATATGATGCTCTATAACATACAGCGTGCTGTTGATACTTCTATGGAAAAAGGAACAGCAGTCCCCTGGGCTATTAAGTACCTTGAAATTCTGGAAAAGGATACGGTCAAGAATAAAAAGATCATCATTGGGGTTGCCGGGTATCTGGCTGCTTATAGTGCCAATATTTTGAAGGATAAGGAAAAAGCTTTGCAATACCTACGAAGGATGCTGTCATTAGATCCTACTAACGCAGCGATTCAGCAAAATATCAGTGTATTGGAAAAAGCAGCTGCTAATAAGCCTGAACCCCCAAAAACAGAGGGGGCTCCCAATAACCAGGCGCCCAAGCCATCCGGAGTTCCGGGGAATCAATAGTTGGGGGTAAAACATAAGGTTTTCTCCGGTGGTCACCCTAACTTTGCGGCCAATAAAAAAGGGCTATGTTTTATTTGCTGCAGGCTGGTTCTCAAACATCTAATGCTACCACCTATTTGCCCCTTGCTTTACAGGTACTCATTGCTGTAGGTTTAGTAGTTTTTTTGCTTGTTCTCACACACTTGCTCGGGCCTAGTAGAAAGACCTCGGATAAGTTGCAAAACTTTACCAGTGGGATTGAATCACATGGCGATGCACGCCAACCTGTGGCAATCAAGTATTTTTTAACAGCCATTTTATTTGTGCTTTTTGATGTGGAAGTGATATTCTTTTATCCCTATGCCGTTAATATCCAGGGCTTGGGATGGAATGGTTTTTGGGCTGTGGTGTTATTTGTTGGATTATTTCTTTGTGGGTTCATATATATCATCAAGAAAGGTGCATTGAATTGGGAAGATTAAACGAAAAGTTTACAACCCTGTTCACTCCTGCTTGTTATTTATAAAAGTGTTGACTATGAGTCGTCCGGTTTCTTATAATTTGGTTCAAAAGCCACTGGAAAAAGATATCAGTGTTGCGCCCTTGCCTGATGGACATCAGGGAGAAGGATTTTTTGCTACCTCATTGGATGCTGTGATTGGTCTTGCCCGAAAGAATTCCATCTGGCCTCTTCCATTCGCCACCTCTTGTTGCGGAATTGAGTTCATGGCGACTATGGGTTCGCATTATGATTTGGCCCGTTTTGGATCCGAGCGTGTAGGCTTTTCTCCTCGTCAGTGCGATCTACTGATGGTGATGGGGACTATCGCTAAAAAGATGGGTCCGGTTGTTCGTCAGGTGTATTTACAAATGGCAGAACCTCGTTGGGTTATTGCGGTAGGAGCTTGTGCAAGTAGTGGAGGTATTTTTGACACTTACAGTGTTTTGCAGGGAATTGATCAGGTAGTGCCGGTGGATGTATACGTTCCCGGATGCCCACCACGACCTGAAGCCATCATTGATGGGGTGTTGCGCATACAAGATTTAGTAGGAAAGGAAAGCTTACGAAGAAGAAATAGCGAACACTATAAAGCATTATTAAACAGCTACGGCATTCAATAACCACCCTGTATCCCATGGCCCTGTCTAATGAATATATCATTCAGCGATTGAAAGAAAAGTTTGGAGAAGATCTTTTCACCTTTCAGGAATCATATGGCCTATTGGAATTAGTGGCTCCTAAGGAAATGAACTTGAAAGTATTGAATTTCCTGTATGATGATGCACAATTGCAGTTTCGCTTTTTAACCGACTTGACCGGTGTTCATTACCCAAATCGTACCGGTGAAGAATTAGCAGTAGTGTATCATTTACATAATCTGCAATCAAATTGTCGTATTCGATTCAAGGTGCATACATCGATTGATCAACCCGACGTGTTCACTGCTACTGGTTTATTCTCTGGAGCTAATTGGATGGAAAGAGAGACGTATGACTTCTTTGGAATTCAATTTGTGGGACATCCAAATTTGAAGCGCATTCTCAATGTGGATGAGATGGATTATTTCCCGCTTCGAAAAGAATTTCCATTGGAGGATCAAACACGGATAGATAAAGATGATGAAATGTTTGGGCGAGGATAATCGTTCAAAAAAAATAGCTTGAGGAGTTTGTTTTATGACTGAACAACATATCAAATTACCGGCCGGGTCTATAGAAAAGACCACTACTACGTTGAATCTGGGACCAACGCA
>JBILMC010000217.1:0-2715 GCA_044375755.1 Chitinophagaceae bacterium | reverse complement strand
CAGACATTTTGTTTGGAATTAAGGAAGTGCCCGTGGTTTCACTTCTTGCTGATAAAACCTATTTATTTTTTTCGCACACTAAAAAGCTACAATCCTATAATCAGAACCTTTTTAGGGCAATGGTCCAAAAAAGGATCACCCTGATTGATTACGAATGTTTGGAACATGACGATGGCCAACGTTTAATAGGGTTTGGCTTTTTCGCGGGCGTTGTGGGGGCTCATAATGGACTCATGGCCTATGGAAAAAGAACTGGCTTATTTAATTTAGGTAGAGTTTATAAATACAAGGATTTCAGGGAGTTAATTCATAGTTATTTTGAGTTAAAACTCCCTCCAGTTCGAATTGTTGTAACGGGTTCAGGGCGTGTGGCGCATGGGGTCATGGAAGTGCTGAATTTAATGGGTGTCCGTGAAGTTGAACCTGATGAGTACCTTGAAAAAGTCTTTAGTTATCCTGTTTATACGCAACTAAAGGGAGGGGACCTCTATCGCAATCGACATACCGGTCAATACAGGAGGGAAGAATTTCATGCGGACCATCCTGCATATGCTTGCATTTTCAAACCCTATCTGTCTAAAACAGATATTTTATTAAATGGTATTTATTGGGAAACCGGGATGGAAAGATTGTTTGATGAAAGTGACGTGCGTGCGGATAATTTTAGGATTGTAACCATTTCTGACATTACTGATGATGCATACGGCTCCGTTCCGATTAATTTAGGGGATCAGACGATTGAGGATCCTGTTTATGGAGTAGATAGAATTTCAATCAAAAAAACATTGCCCTATCTGGACGGGTCAATAGATGTGGTTGCAGTAGGTAATCTGCCTAATGAATTACCGAGAGATGCTAGTCGCTATTTTGGTGAGCAATTAATCAAATTCATATTGGAAGATCTTTTATTGAAAGAGGGATCTACAACTTTAAATCATGCAACAATGTTAAAGGCTGGTCAGCTAACTGCTACCTATGAGTACATGAGAGAATATGCAGGACTTTGATACTACAAGGTAAGATAATAGTCGGCTAGCAAATGATAAGCCTCTTCTGAATAACCCATATTATTCCCCTGTACAATCAATTGTGTTTGGTCAGTAATAGTGGAGGAGAAATTATTTGATTTGCAGCCTCTGTAAAACACTCTGCTAATTGATTTTTTTGCTGTGGATCGTAGGTGGCAACTAGCTTGTATGCTAAGTTCATTGAACTCACACCAGTGCAGTAAATCAGCTTCTCTTTTTGGCGGGAGCAATAGGAAAAACATGCCTCCGGGTTTTAATAATTCGTTAATACGAATTAGGAGTTGTCCTAGTTTGATTCCATTATTATGAAAGGCTAAATTTTTTTTTAGCGAGGTTGCTTTTAGATCGTTTTCATAAAATGGAGGATTGCTAATAATAAGATCATAGGCACTAGGAGAGTTGAATGTAAGGATATCACCTTCTACTATGTTGATGCAATTTCCCCAGGGAGATTGAACGCAGTTGACTTGGGCTTGCTCTGCTGCTTTTGTGTCCAGTTCAACACCTGTGAAGGTAGCTTTGTTAAATTGTTGAGCCAGCATGAGGGAGAGTAATCCTGTACCTGCACCAATATCTAAAACTTGAAAGGAATCATTTTTTTGTTGGGCCATTTCATGGCAAACCCAGGCTCCAAATAGACAGGCATCTGTTGTGACCTTCATTGCACATTGATCTTGTTCAATTGTAAACTGTTTGAATGTAAAAGAAGTGCCTGCCATTTTAAATTACCAATTAGCTCTTGCGCTTGAGGTTTGACTTAGTGGAGTAAAGTCCTTTGCCAGAAATTTATGATAAGCTGTTATGGCAATCATGGCTGCGTTGTCTGTACAATATTCAAATGCGGGAATATAATGTTGCCAACCTTCAACATGGGCTAACTCATTAAAGGATTGACGAAGACCTCTGTTTGCTGAGACACCACCAGCAAGGCATATTGATTTTATCCCTGTTTCATCTGCTGCTTTTTTCAACTTTTCTAAAAGAATCGTAATAATTCTGTGTTGAATAGAAGCACAAAGATCATTGAGATTAGTTTCGATGAAATGTTCTTTTTCAATTTGAGAAACCTTTAACTCTGGCTTGTAGGAAAATGTTTTACCCGCATGTTCTAAAAAGTATAGAATAGAAGTTTTTAGTCCACTAAAACTAAAATTGAGTCCTTCAATGTGTGGTTTAGGAAAATTAAATCGGGTGGGGTTTCCACTCGCTGCATAGTGATCGATCAAGGGGCCACCTGGATAGGGAAGTCCAAGTAATTTTGCCGATTTATCAAACGCTTCACCTGCTGCATCATCAATTGTTTCACCAATTATTTGCATCGAATAGGGAGACTCGCAAACTACAATTTGAGTGTGTCCTCCACTGACTGTCATACACAGAAAAGGAAAATTGGGGGCAGAGTTGGCGATTAAATTAGCCAGCACGTGTGCCTGCATGTGGTGTACAGCAATCAGCGGGATATTTCTGGAGTAGGATAAAGATTTGGCAAACTGTCCTCCTACCAAAAGTGAGCCAATTAAACCGGGGCTTTGCGTGTAGCCAACCGCGTCAATTTTATCAAGGGTAAGTGAGGACTTTTTAAGTGCTGCGTCAACCACAGGGACAATATTTTGCATGTGTGCCCTTGAAGCTAATTCGGGTACAACCCCGCCGTATTGTTCGTGAATCTTTTGGCTGGCAATAATAT
>JBILMC010000215.1:0-2719 GCA_044375755.1 Chitinophagaceae bacterium | reverse complement strand
AATAAAAAAAAGTAAAGAGGTTTATGATGCTGTCATAGTTGGCTCTGGAGCTGGCGGTGGGATGGCAGCATATGTGCTGGCAAATGCTGGCCTTAAAGTTTGTTTACTCGAAGCAGGGCATCATTATGACCCACAAAAAAATATTACACAATTAAAAAATCCTTGGGACTCTCCCCGCAGGGGAGCTAGTACTTCATACAGACCTTTTGGGGATTTTGATGCTTGTTACGCTGGATGGAAAGTAGAGGGAGAACCTTTTTCAAAAGAAAGTGGAACCGATTTCATGTGGTGGCGTGCAAGAATGCTTGGCGGTCGTACCAATCATTGGGGCAGGATTTCCTTGCGATTTGGTCCTAAAGATTTTAAAAGAAGAAGTATCGACGGATTAGGAGATGACTGGCCAATTGGGTATGAAGACATTAAGCCCTATTATGACAAAATCGATCAGTTAATTGGAATATTTGGTACCAATGAAGGATTAGAAAATGATCCGGATGGCTATTTTCTTCCGCCACCTAAACCTCGCTTGCATGAACTTTTTATTAGAAAAGGAGCAGAAAATGCTGGCGTTAAAGTAATTCCTTCACGATTATCTATCTTAACAAAGCCTATAAAAAATGATGCTGGGAGAGGGGCTTGTTTTTATTGCGGGCAATGTAATAGAAATTGTAGTTACGCAAAGGCTGACTTTTCTGCAACCAATGTTTTAATCTACCCTGCCCTCTCAACAGGCAATGTGGATTTGATAACAAACGCAATGGTCCGAGAGGTTTTAACCAATAAAGAAGGTTTAGCTACCGGGGTCTCCTATGTTGATAAAATTAGCATGACCGAATACCAGGTAAATGGTCGTGTAGTAATTCTTGCAGCCAGCGCTTGTGAAAGTGCACGTTTGCTTTTGAATTCAACCTCTACTCGTCATGCGAATGGGTTGGCAAACAGCAGTAACGTTGTGGGCAAATACCTTCATGATTCCACGGGTGCTGCCATGGGAGGAATTCTGCCTTCGCTATTTGGAAGAAAACGTTACAACGAGGATGGTGTTGGTGGAGCGCACATTTATTCTCCATGGTGGCTAGATAATCAGAAACTAGATTTTCCAAGAGGTTATCACATTGAATATTGGGGAGGTATGGGACAACCCTCGTATGGTTTTAATTGGGGGATTGAAAATCTTAATGGTAAGTATCTGGTAAAAGGTGTTAAAAAAGATGCAGGCGGCTATGGTGCATCACTTAAAGAAGATTATCGATATTTCTACGGCTGCGGTGTGGGAATGGCAGGTCGTGGAGAAGCTATCCCCTTAGAGAGTAACTATTGTGCAATAGATCCCAATACTGTTGATCGTTACGGAATCCCAGTTTTAAAGTTTCATGTGAAGTGGAGTGAGCATGAAATAAACCAGGCAAAGCACATGAAGGAAACTTTTAAAGAGATCATGCACAATATGGGTGCTATCGTAACCTGGGGAGCAGATGATGGCCCACACAATAATTGGGGACTTAGCAAACCAGGTGAAATCATACATGAAGCTGGAACAGTTAGAATGGGAAATGACCCAAAACGTTCTGCCCTCAATAAATGGAGCCAGGCACATGATTGTAAAAATTTATTCTGTGTTGACGGAGGTCAATTTGTTTCACAGGCGGATAAGAACATAACCTGGACAATATTGGCGCTTTCAATGAGAGCATCAGAATACATTATTGATCAACTAAAGAAAAACGAATTATAATGGACAGACGAAAATCCTTGAAACTGCTCGCTACTGGTGCACTGGCATCACCCATAGCGTTAAGTGGTTGTAAAACTTCTCCGAACGCCGAATCAACAAAAACAGAACCTACCTTTAATTTAGATAGAAGTCCAGACGAGATAATATTAGAAAAGAAGATTCTCTCACAAGAGAAATTTTTCACTGCGCATGAATTGGCTACAATTACAGTGTTGGTGGACATAATCATTCCCAAAGATGACAAAAGTGGTTCGGCCAGCGAAGCAGGTGTACCCGCATTTTTAGAGTTCATTGTAAAAGATATGCCCGAACATCAAACTCCTTTAAGAGGTGGTCTAAAATGGCTAGATCTTCAGATGTTCAAAAATCATGAAAAGCCCTTTATTCACTGCTCTCCTACCGAACAGATAGCTTTGATTAACCAAATCGCCTATCCGGAAAAAGCTCAAAAAAACTTAAAGCAAGGTGTGTCTTTTTTTACACTTTTGCGCAACCTTACAGCGACTGGGTTTTATACCTCTGAGATGGGTGTAAAAGATCTTGAATACATGGGAAACCAACCTAATCAGTGGAATGGAGTACCTAAAGAAGTGTTGGAAGAATTTAAAATTTCCTACTCGGAAAAAGATGAAGAAGTTTGCATAAAATACGACACAAAAGCTTAGATCCATTTTGATTACGCAGGCAACGATACAGCAAATAATGGCGCGTGCCGACATCACTGATGTTGTTGGCAGTTTTGTCAAACTCAAAAAGAGAGGTACCAATTTATTAGGACTATGCCCCTTTCACAATGAAAAGACCCCTTCTTTCACTGTTTCACCCGCTAAAGAAATATACAAATGCTTTGGTTGCGGCAAAAGTGGTAACGTTGTCAGTTTTGTAATGGAGCATGAAAAATACAGCTATCCAGAAACTTTAAAATGGCTTGCGCAACGTTACCAAATTGAAATTGAAGAGACGCAACTGAACGATGATCAACGA
>JBILMC010000214.1:0-2723 GCA_044375755.1 Chitinophagaceae bacterium | reverse complement strand
CAGCTCGTTGATCCTCAGTTCAGACAGCCCAGTGCATTGATTATATGCCCAACAAGGGAACTTTGTTTACAAATAACTGGCGATTTAAAGAAATTTCAACAAGGAAACGAAGCCGTTCAAGTAACAGCTGTTTATGGCGGAGCCTCTATTGTGGGTCAGATTAAAGACCTGAAAAGAGGAACGCAAGTGGTTGTAGCTACGCCCGGGAGGTTGATTGATTTGATTGAACGTCGTGCCATCAATTTAGAGAATATTGAATATGTGGTTTTAGACGAAGCAGATGAAATGTTGAACATGGGTTTTCAAGAGGATATTGAGTTTATACTTCAGAATACCCCTAAACGAGAAAGCACTTGGTTGTTTAGTGCAACAATGCCTCCAGAAATCCGTAAGGTTAGTAAAAAATATATGCAATCACCTGTTGAGGTGACGATTGGTAAAGTGAATGAAGGAAATTCGGCTATTGATCATCAGTTTTATCAAACACAACACCACAACAGGTATGAGGTGTTGAAGCGCATCATTGATTTTAATCCTGGCATGTTCGCAATTGTATTTGCTAGAACCAAAGCAGATGCCCAAGAGATTGCAGAAAAGTTAACACGCGAGGGCTACGATATTGATGCAATTCATGGTGATCTAACACAAGCCCAACGTGATAAAGTGATGGGAGCTTTTCGTGAGCGGGTATTGAAATTATTAGTAGCGACAGATGTTGCAGCAAGAGGAATAGATGTAAAAGATATTACGCACGTAATAAATTACGAATTGCCTGATGATACAGAAGTGTATACGCACAGAAGTGGTCGTACAGGTAGAGCAGGTCGTAGTGGGTTATGTGTTTCAATTGTGACTCCAAAAGAAATGTATCGATTAAAGCAAATTGAACGACTGGTCGGTACTCGTTTTCATCGAATGGATATTCCCTCCGGAAAAGATGTTTGTCGAAAGCAGTTTTTTCATTTTACAGATAAGTTACTCCAGGCAGATATTACGCACGGCGAGTATGAGACCTATGTACCAATGCTTCGAGAAAAATTTCAGGACGTTAGTAAAGAAGAAATTTTAAAGCGCGTTGCTGCACTGGAATTTGATCGTTTTCTCCGGTATTATGAAAATGCCTCTGATCTAAATTTAAGTGGAGCACAGGGCCAAGGCCGAGCAGAGGGAAAAGGAAGCAGAGAAGGACGTGGGAATAGACAACAGGGAAGTGGAGGCTACCAACGCTTATTTGTCAACTTGGGAACAAAAGATGGATTTTATAAAGCAAGCCTACTACAATTTATCTTGGACATGAGTGAGCTCCCAAAATCTGTACTGGGAAAAGTAGATTTAAAAGAAAAAAACAGTTGGATTGAAATTGAGCAACGCTCTGCTTCCAAAATGATCAAATCGTTAGATGGGAAAAGTTTCAAAGGCCGCAGAATTCGTATGAATGATGCAGACCAGAACAGCTTCTCCAAAAAACGATAGGGATAGGTTTAAATTTTACCTTTGCACTCTATACGTATGAGTGCAACCTCTTCTGAATCATTACAAATTTTATGGCAAAAGCGGCCCTTTATCATAAGCGGTCCTTGTAGTGCTGAAACAGAAGATCAACTTAGAGAAACTGCTTTTCAATTAAAGGGGACTAGCCGCGTTGATTTATTAAGAGCGGGAATTTGGAAGCCTCGAACAAAGCCTGGTTTATTTGAAGGAGTTGGCGCAAAAGGGCTAGCTTGGCTTGAGCAGGTATCAAAAGATACAGGTCTACCCACCACAGTTGAAGTTGCCAATGCTAAACAAGTTGAAGACGCGCTGAAACATAATGTTTCTGTGTTGTGGATTGGGGCTCGCACAACGGTCAATCCATTTAGTGTGCAAGAGCTTGCTGATTCTCTTCGCGGAGTAAAAATTCCTGTGTTAATTAAAAATCCAATTAACCCTGATTTAGACCTCTGGACAGGTGCAGTGGAGCGGATTGCGGGGGCAGGAATTGAATTGATTGGTCTTATACACAGAGGGTTTAGCACATTTGGAGAAACCGGATACCGTAATAATCCGTTGTGGCAATTAGCAATTGAAATGCATTTACGCCATCCTGATTTATTGTTCTTGACCGATCCCTCACACATTTGCGGAAGAAGAGATATTATTCCTGAAACCATTCAGCGTGCGATTGATTTGGGTAGCGATGGACTAATGATTGAGTGTCACCGCGATCCTGATCAGGCATGGAGTGATGCGGCACAACAATTGACCCCATTACAATTACAACAGATTTTTGAAAAAGTTATTTGGAGAAAAGTGGATAGTTCCTCCTCCCAATATCATACGGCTTTAGATGCTCTTCGAAGAGAAATCAATCAATATGATGAGGAAGTATTACAAATTTTATCAAGAAGAATGCGAGTGGCTGAAAAAATTGGTCAATATAAAAAGGAGCATCAAATAACAATACTTCAAACAGCTCGCTGGCAAGAATTATCAAGAAGGGTTCTTGAAAAATCTGAACAGTTGGGACTTACTACAACTTTTTTGACACAGTTTTTGGCAGCTATTCATATGGAGAGTATCACGCACCAAAAAAGTGTATTGGATCAACTTCAAAAAAAGCCATAACGTGAAAAAGAGAATATTTAAAGTGGGTGGGGTTGCTACCGCTTTTTATTTCAATGCCAAATTCAAGTTCCTCACAGAATTGGTGGACAAACGATCTACTGTTTTACTAACGGATGAGC
>JBILMC010000209.1:0-2760 GCA_044375755.1 Chitinophagaceae bacterium | reverse complement strand
GATTTCAAATGCTCTATAATTATTACCCGTTAACATGGGTAAGGTGAACGTATTAAGTTCATCAATGAATTCAGGATCAGCGTAGCCAGCCAAGTAGCCAGCAGCAGCTTTCACGGGTACAAAGGGAATCTCTGAGGGACCAGAAGTCATTTTTAGGGAACGGCGACGATTCAGATAACTTCCTTTTTGATCACTCAAATCTTTTCGTAACAAGTCATCCATTGTCAATTTGAAAAGATCGCAAACCGCCTCCAATACTTCAAATCTGGGCTCAGCCCGTTCCTCTTCATAAGCTCCCAAGAGGGACCGCTTAATATTTAAACGGTTCGCAAATTCTTCCTGCGTCCAGCCCCGTTGCTTACGGAGATATTTTAGATTTTGGTTGGAGAAAGCCATAATAATCTAATTTATTTAGTTGCAAAATACTAATATTTTTAGATTTTCCAAATTTTTTAGCGACTAACTTGGAGCACGGTTAAAAAAAATGGAGTTTTACAGTCCATGAAAAAGAACAAACAACCTACCATCCTCATTACCAACGATGATGGAATTGGCGCACCTGGCATAAAAAACTTAGTTGAAGCTGTAAAAGATATTGGTAAAGTAGTAGTGGTGGCGCCCGATAAACCACAATCCGGGATGGGTCATGCAATCACAATTGGGGAACCCCTTCGCTTACATAAAACACATCATTTTGAGGGGGTGGAATCCTACTCCTGCTCTGGCACACCAGTGGATTGCGTTAAGTTGGCAGTAGACAAAGTTTTACACCGAAAGCCCGATCTCTGTTTAAGTGGAATCAATCACGGTGCCAACCATAGCATCAATGTAATTTACTCCGGCACTATGTCTGCTGCAGTAGAAGCAGCAATTGAGGATATTCCTTCTGCGGGATTCTCTTTGCTGGACTATAGCATTGAAGCTGATTTTAGTGGCGCTCGACACTTTGTTCGGTTAATTGTCGAGAAAATGCTTAAGACTCCGTTAGGAAAACATAGCGTACTGAATGTAAACATACCTGCAAAGCCCCTTGAATTATTGAAAGGAATCAAGGTATGCAGACAAGCCTATGCCAAATACGAAGAGAACTATGTGCAGCGTAATGATCCGCATGGGCGTCAATATTATTGGCTAACTGGCGAGTTTCAAAATTTTGATAAGGGAAAAGATACAGATGTGTGGGCGCTAGCGCACAATTATGTGAGTGTGGTTCCCGTTCAATATGACTTGACAAACTATACTTACATGAAACAGTTACAAGCAAAATGGGAAAAATGATACTAACAAAAAATAATCTCAAACTTGGACTACTATTAGGATTAATTGGCCCTATAGCTGGTATTGTACTCTTATATTTTCTACTTTACCCTTCCTTTACATTTTTAGAATTTCTAGATTCTTTTTTTCACGAAAACAGATTAATTACCTCAATCGGTTCATTGAGTTTATTGGCCAATGCCGTCCTTTTCACTTTCTATGTGAACACGCAACGTGATGAAACAGCAAAAGGTATTTTTATCGTGACGGTGTTTTATGGAATTGGCATCATTGTAATTAAGCTATTTAATTAGTTGCATGAAGTATTACCTAATTGCAGGGGAAGCTTCGGGAGACCTTCATGGGGGTCGTCTGGTACAAGCAATTCGTAAAAAAGACCCTGATGCTGTAATTCATGCTTGGGGTGGTGATCAAATGGAACAAGCAGGAGCAAACTTGGTTAAACATTACCGCGAACTTGCTTTTATGGGCTTTATAGAAGTGGTAAAAAATCTACCCACGATTCTTCGCAATATTCGCTTTTGCAAAAAAGATATTTTAGTATTCAACCCAGACGTTCTTGTTTTGATCGATTATCCCGGTTTTAATTTGGAAATTGCACCTTGGGCTAAAAAACAAGGCTATAAAGTTGCCTATTATATCTCACCTCAAGTATGGGCCTGGAAAGAAGGGCGCGTCAAAAAAATGAAAGAGTGCATCGATCATTTGATGGTGATACTCCCTTTTGAAAAAACCTTTTTTCAACATCGATGGAACTGGGAAGTAGAATATGTGGGACATCCTTTACTAGAAGCCGTTGAAAACAGTCCAACGAATTTGCCCTTGTCGCTCCCTTCGGCTAAACCAATCATCGCTCTATTACCTGGGAGTCGCAAACAAGAAATAGAAAAAAAATTGCCCATCATGTTGGCAGTCAGTTCAAGCTTTTCTCAATTTCAATTTGTAGTAGCAAAAGCTCCTGGGATAGATAATTCGTATTATCATCACTGGGAAGAAGCTTATCCGCAGGTTACATTTGAACAAGGAAAAACATACACCTTATTACAACAAGCAGAAGCTGCTTTGGTCACATCAGGTACGGCAACACTGGAAACCGCTTTATTCAATGTACCGCAAGTGGTCTGTTATAAAGGCGCAGCACTCTCTTATGCTATCGGCAAACATGTAGTAAACGTCAAGTTTATTTCTCTCGTCAACTTAATACTAGATACTCCATTAGTAGAAGAATTAATTCAACACCAATTAACGCCTACCAATCTTACAAAAGCCTTGGAAAAAATTATAAAAGGCGGAACCGAGCGTCAAAAAATTCTGGATGGGTATTCAACACTTCGAAAAAATCTTAGACAAGAAGAAACTGCTTCGGTTAAAGCAGCAACGGCAGTTGTAGCACTTGCTAAAAAATAAGTTTGATCGCTAAAATGATCAGACAAAGAATAAAAACAAAAAGACTGATTCGGTTAATACCATGCATGTATCCGA
>JBILMC010000023.1:0-11572 GCA_044375755.1 Chitinophagaceae bacterium | reverse complement strand
CGACAAGGGAATTGGGCTCAAATTGGAGCAGTTAAAAAATAAGCTGATGCAGTTAGAATTAAAAGTTCAGGCTGATAGTGCTGAAACTGTAGCGGCTCAAAATGATTTAAACATCGCTCGTTTACAATTCGAACGTCAGCGAATCTTATTAGATAGTGGATTAGTTTCATTGGTACAGCTTGAACAAAGAAATCAAACGTATCAATCAGCGCTTGCAAAAAAAATAAGTGCAGAAAATAAATATGCCAACACGAAGCAAGAATTGGTCATTACAAGGTTGGAAATTCGAGCACAAATACAAGAGAATTTAGAGAAAAAAGCTAAAGCAGAAGGAGACAGACTCCAATCCCTTACCTCAATCGCAAATGGACAGGCAGAGATTGCAAAATTAAAAAATTTATACGCCAGCTACTCGATAAGAAATGGCATGTACTATATACTGGCTCCACAAAACGGACAAGTAATCAAAGCAAAAAAGGCCGGATTAGGAGAATACCTCAAAGAGGGAGAAATGATTGTTGAAATTGTACCTGAAAAAATTGCATATGCAGTAGAAATGTTTGTCCGTCCATTAGACGCTCCTCTCATTCATCCAGGACAAAAAGTTCGTCTTCTATTTGATGGCTTCCCTGCCATAGTTTTTAGTGGCTGGCCTAATGCCTCGTATGGTACTTTTGGAGGAATAGTAACTGCAGTGGAACGCAACACAAATGGCGAAGGAAAGTTCAGAGTATTAGTTAAGGAAGATCCAAGCGATAAGCCTTGGCCTCCACAACTTCAAATTGGTGCAGGCGGACAGGGAATTGCCTTATTAAAAGATGTACCAGTGTGGTATGAACTATGGCGAAATATAAATGGGTTTCCTGCTGATTATTACAAACCAACTGCTTCAATCAGCAGCAAAAAAAATTAAAGTGAAACGCTTTATTCAAACCATCACTATCACACTAAGCATCTTTGCTTTTTCGAATACAGCTGTAGCGCAATACTCAACAAGTGGGATACAAGCAGACTCATTTCGATTATCCTTGCAAGAACTCACGGCTCTGGTTATCAAGTATCACCCAATAGCAAAGCAGGCAGATATTCAAATTGGAGAAGCAAAACAAGATCTTCGTATTTCAAGAGGTGCATTTGATCCAGTTTTCAGCTACCGACTTGCTGAAAAAACATTTGATGGCACTTCTTACTATACTTACCAACAACCCAATTTAACTATCCCTACTTGGTTTGGAGTAGCGATTCAAAGTGGTTTGGAACAAGCAGATGGAAATCGAATTGACCCTACGGAAACACTAGGCCGTAGCAGCTATCTTGGTTTTCAAATACCCCTTGGCAGAGATCTTTTGACAGACAAGAGAAGAACAGATCTTCAAAAAGCAAAAATCGCTCGTGATGCATCCTACACAGAGCGAAGAAAAATGTTAAACGACTTATTACTAGAAGCCCATTCCAGCTACTGGGAATGGTGGCAACATGCACGGATTTTTTCGATTGCCACAGAAGCGCTAAAAGTTGTGAAAAAAAGATTAGACTTTGTAAAAGGAAGTGTTCGCCTTGGCGATCGTCCTGCGATTGATTCAGTAGAAGCTTTAGCACAGGTACAAATTTTTGAAGTACAATGGAATAACGCGTTACTTGCTCTTAGGAAAAGTCAATGGGAACTTTCTCAATTTCTTTGGCAAGAAAATCAGACACCTTATATACTGCCAGAAAATTGTCAACCAGCAGCACTCGGATACGAACAATTTATTTCTAATCAAACACTTCCTACGCTGGATAGCCTGCTATCGATCGCAAAAACACGTCACCCAGAATTAGTTCTGTACGACTTTAAGTTAAATAGTTTGACACTTGAAAAAAGATACAGAACACAACAGCTATTACCTAAAGCAACGTTCAATTACAATTTTTTAGAAAAAGGATATCAATGGACTGCCCCTAAATCAGTTTTATTCGAAAATAATTATCAATACGGAGTTTCCATAAACATACCTCTCCGTCTTTCTGTTGAGAGAGGAGAATATAGAAAAATTCGTTACTCCATACAGTCTACCAGCCTCGAGCAAGATCTCAAAAGATTGCAGATTGAAAACAAGGTTCGTGCTAACTTTTTTGAAGTTGAAAACATGCGAAAACAAATAAGTGTGCAAGAGCGAGCATTGAATAGTTTTCAAATTTTATTACGAGGCGAAGAATTACGTTTTAGAACTGGCGAAAGCAGTTTATTCCTTGTTAATGCAAGAGAAACTAGAGTTTGGGATTCAGCACAAAAATTAGAAGAAATCAAAGCAAAATATCTTCTCGCTTACCAAAAACTTCTCTGGTCAGCCGGATTACTTAACTAGTAATTTTATGGATTGCACCAAGGACAGTTTTGGGGATCGGTCGTCTTTTTCCCCGATGGAAAAAAGTCATATTTAAAAAAGCCACACCCCGTACATCCTTCTACACGATATAAAGTCAACTGGGTAGGAGTATTACATTGCATACAAGGCAGGCCCTCCCCCATCGCAACAACATCAAAACCAGGTAACTGGCAGGACGGACAAAAAGAATTTGCTTTACGAACTAATTTTTCCATTGCTCTTTGAATAACCGCCATTCGTGTTGGATTCATGTGTGCACGCATATCAGTCTCTACATGTATTTGTCCAAAATCAGCAAGGCAGCTTAGCACCTCTTTGATGAGCTGCTCTTGAGATAGAATACCCTTCTGAATATACCTAAGGTCATTTTCACCGGCTTTTACAATTAATGCATGGGAAGGGAATTTTGAACGATCGGCAAAAACAATCACCTCTTCGAGTGAGGTAAAAGTCCCTCCACCAAAATTTGTTTCCATACTCATCTCTCGAACTAGTAGCTCGAGATTATTTTTATAATCTTTCAACAAAATCCATTCATCGTCTGCAGGTATAAAGAAAAGAGAGGGATGTGGACCAAAAGAACCTTCACTTGCTATCACCAAATCACAATCAGAAACCGCACGGGCTAGCTCACATTTGTTCCTCAATGCATCAATTGGGGATCCCATTCGCTCAATCTCACCAGTAAATGTACCCAGCTGATCTGTGTCTACTGTAGGAATTACAAATTGATTAATTCCCAGCCCCTCTTTTAGCAAAGGAGCAATAACCTGCTCTTTTCCATGCTTTGTAACAATTGCGACTGTACGCCCCTCAAAGAGATTTTTAGAAATATCGCTAGTGGATGAGACCATAAGGCACTTACAATTGTGAGGCAATTTCAGATGGAATCTGCAATTTTGCAATACTAATGCAACAAAAATACTCTCCCTTGCAAATTGCTGCTTCACTTCTTAAACAGGAAGAAGTTGTGGCGATTCCTACCGAAACGGTATATGGACTTGCGGGAAATGCGTTTAGTGAAAAAGCTGTCTCAGCCATATTTGAACTTAAAAATCGGCCCCAAACTAACCCATTAATTGTGCATGCGGCGAACCTGAAAGCCATTGAACCACTTGTTAAAACAATACCCGAAAAAATGCTGCTTTTAGCAACGCACTTTTGGCCGGGGCCGCTCACACTACTACTTGATAAATCAGACAAGATCTCAAGTAAAATCACCGCAGGAAGTAATCGAGTTGCAATCAGGGTGCCTGCGCATCCCTTGACAATTGAATTACTAAACCTACTTGATTTTCCATTGGTTGCACCCAGTGCAAACCCATATACGAGAATTAGCCCCACCAAAGCCACCCATGTTGAGGCCTATTTCGGATCAAAACTTAAATACATACTTGATGGGGGAGATTGCACAGTTGGGGTAGAATCAACCATCGTTGGGTTGGAAAATGATAAGCCGGTTATTTATAGAAAGGGCACGATCAGTAAAAAAGATCTCGAAGATTTGATTGGTCCTACTGACGATTATATTCCAAAATCGTCCTTGATGCCTACTCCAGGGCTTGCACTTCGTCACTATGCTCCTGTAACAGAAACTAAAATTTGTGAAAGAGAAAATATGGCAAAGGCCTATAAAAATGGTACCGCTGTAGTAGTTTTCAAAGAAAAGATTTCAACGATTCCCTTTGAAGTACAGTATATTTTATCTAAATCTGGTTCACTACAGGAGGCTGCGCAAAAACTTTATCAAACCCTTACTGTAATAGACCAGAGTGGTTATAATACAATCATTTGTGAGGAACTTCCAAATGAAGGTGTCGGTATCGCTTTGAATGATCGGTTAAAAAGAGCTTCCTGGAAAAATAGTCTAACAGAAACAGAATAGTAGTTAATCATCCATCAATACTCAACACATGTCATTTGAATTGATAGTAAGCAATCTCAGCAACCCAACTCTTCTTTTCTTTTTGTTTGGCGTTTTGGCTATGGTATTAAAAAGTGACCTGGAGATTCCACAGCAATCAGTGAAGTTTATTTCCATCTATCTACTTTTTTCAATTGGATTTAAAGGAGGGCAAGAATTACAACACACAACTGAAAAGGGAGAACTTTTTAAAGCTATTTTATTTGGGATCTCAATTGCAGCAATAATTCCTTTTTACTGCTTTTTTATCCTTAGAAAAAGGCTGGGCGTTAGCAATGCAGGTGCCATTGCCGCCTCCTATGGATCAGTAAGTGCCATTACATTTATTACAGGTGTTTCTTTTCTAGAATTCCATGCTGAAAAATTTAACAGTCACATGGTCGCCGTCATGGCGATGATGGAACTACCCGCAATTATTGTTGCATTCATTTTGATAAATCTATATGAAGACCCATCATCAAAGACGCAGAGTTTTAGTAGCATTATAAGACACTCTATAACAAATGGCAGTGTATTAATGTTACTGGGTAGCCTTATAATTGGTCTAGTTTCAGACAGTAAACAAGCTGAAGGAATTAAACCCTTTACAACAGACATTTTTAAAGGATTTCTGGCAATTTTTCTTTTAGAGGTAGGCATGGTCACAGCGAAACGTTTTTCAGCCTTTAGAGCCTATGGACTTTATGCTTTTTTAGTAGGCATTTTCGTACCCCTTTTTAATGGATGCGCTGTAGCATTTTTAAGTCAATTTGTTATTAGCCAGCCTGGAGATCGATTCATTTTTGCAACACTTGCGGCTAGCGCATCATATATAGCTGTACCTGCAGCTATGCGATTAGCCGCTCCTAAAGCAGATCCAGGACTTTATATACCTATGGCAATTGGAGTAACTTTTCCATTTAACATCACATTGGGATTACCCATCTATCATGCAATCATAAATCAATTAGGATAAAGTCAATAGTTTTCTGATATATTGACAGAGCGTATATTATCTTTAACAAGTTCTAATCATAACATTTCTGTTAAAAGGTAAGTATGCCTACTACACCCGGTTTCAAAAAATATTTCAAGTTTTTCCCCAGTGACGCAACCGCCTCTATTGTTGTATTTCTGGTAGCATTACCCTTGTGCCTTGGCGTTGCACTCGCTTCCAATGCCCCACTGTTTAGTGGAATTATTGCTGGTATTGTGGGCGGGATAGTGGTAGGGGTCGCCAGCCGCTCTCACTTGAGTGTAAGTGGCCCGGCTGCTGGTCTTACTGCAATTGTTGCAGGCTCACTCGCGTTACTCCCTTCGTTTGAAGCTTTTTTGGTAGCCGTTGTAATAGCAGGTATTCTACAAGTTTTATTGGGATTTGCAAAAGCAGGGGTCATTGGTGACTTTGTTCCCGGTAGTGTAATCAAAGGGATGCTTGCCGCGATTGGACTCATTCTTTTAATAAATCAATTTCCGCATTTATTAGGCGACGACTCGCAATTTGAAACGGACGAAGGTGTTCCAAAAAAAGGGAACATATTCATGAACTTTTTTTATGCCTTTTCCAATATCAATACTAGTGCTCTAATCATTGGCGGTAGTGCGCTTGTTTTGAATATCGTGTGGGAAAAGTTTCAAAAAGGGAAAACAGGTATCATCCAATTCATTCCTGGACCACTGCTTATGGTTATCATGGGAGTGCTAATTAATCAATTATTTATTTATCAACAATGGCTACCCGCACTTAAGGGAGAACATTTGGTAATACTACCCGTTGCCGAATCTGCTTCGGAGTTTTTTTCTTTCCTAACATTACCTGATTGGTCACAGCTTGGTAATTATCAGGTTGCAACTGTAGCCATAACACTTGCGTTGGTGGCGAGCTTAGAATCGCTATTGAGTATAGAAGCGGTGGATGAATTAGACCCCTACCAAAGAGTTACACCCACAAATCGTGAATTGAAAGCACAAGGCATTGGAAATATTATTTCTGGACTACTAGGCGGACTCCCCGTTACAAGTGTAATAGTGCGTTCCTCAGCGAACGTTAATTCGGGAGCAAAAACAAAAATGTCAACCATTTATCATGGCATCTTATTGCTACTATCCGTATCACTTATCCCTGCATTATTAAATCAAATTCCGAAGTCTGCACTAGCAGCAGTACTTATTTTTACAGGCTATAAATTAGCCAAACCTTCTCTTTTTGTAGGATATTATAAAAAGGGATGGGACCAATTTTTACCATTTACCGGAACCATCATAGCAATTTTAGCAACCGACCTATTAAAAGGAGTAATAATAGGAATTGGAATCGGAATCGTTTTTGTGATTATTTCAAATTTTAGAACTGCGATTCTGATTATAAATGATAAAAACCGGTATTTGTTTCGTGCCAGAAAAGATATTTCTTTTTTGAATAAATCAATTTTGAAGCGGGGACTTGCAAAAGTTCCAGCAGACTCATACGTTTTAATTGATGTGTCTAGGGCGGATTTCATTGATAAAGATATTATTGAAATTATAGAAGACTTTCAAAAGCATGCATCACTTGATAATATTCAAGTTGAAATCAAGCAAAATCCTTATAAAAAAGATATTTTTAAATCCATTTAAACATTTGCAATGAAAGCCTACGAAAAGTTATTGCTGGAAAATAAAGCCTGGGCCAGCGAGAAAGTTATTGATGACCCAGACTATTTCAGTAGACTGGCTCATATTCAATCTCCCGAGTTTTTATGGATCGGCTGTAGCGACAGTCGTGTACCTGCCAATGAAATAACAGGCACACAGCCCGGTGAAATTTTTGTACATCGCAATGTGGCTAACATGGTAGTACATACCGATCTTAACTTGTTAACTGTGTTAGAATATGCAGTGCACCACTTAAAAGTTAAACATGTAATTGTTTGTGGACACTATGGATGCGGGGGCATTAAAGCATCAATGACCAGTCACAACTTTGGCATCATTAATAAATGGCTTCGCAATATCAAGGACGTTTATCGCTTTCACAGAGATGAAATAGATAGCATCAAAGATGAGGAGGGCCGTGTTAATCGAATGGTCGAACTAAACGTACAGGAGCAAGTAATGAATTTGGCTAAAACATCCATCATTCAAAAGGCTTGGAAGCAAAATCATTACCCCCACCTGCACGGCTGGGTCTATGGCCTTAAGGATGGCCTAATCAAACCCATTTTTGAAATGGAAGCTGGCACCCATATTGATCCACTTTATGAATTTGACGATCTGTAAGCTACCTTCGTGGCATGTCCATTGAGGTAAAAGGTCTTTGTAAAGAATTTGGCTCGCAATGCGCGGTCAATTCTATTTCTTTTTCCGTATCAACTGGAGAGATTGTTGGCTTCTTAGGCCCGAATGGAGCAGGTAAGTCTACGACTATGAAAATGCTCACGAGCTATTTACAACCTGACGGAGGCACTGCATCCATTGGGGGCATCGAGGTTACAAATGATCCGCTGGGTGCCAGAAAAAAAATAGGCTATCTGGCTGAACAAAATGCGCTTTACCCTGATTTGTATGTAAGAGAATACCTTTCCTTTATTGCACGAATTCAACAAGTAGAGGCAATCAATTCCAGCGTTGACAAAATAATTGAACTTACAGGACTTCAACCCGAGGCGCATAAAACAATCGGGAAACTCTCCAAAGGTTACAAACAACGAGTAGGTTTAGCTGCTGCAATGGTGCACGATCCAGAAGTATTGATACTTGATGAACCTACCTCCGGCTTAGATCCAAATCAGTTGGCGGAAATTCGAAGTTTAATCAAAGCCCAAAGAAAAACAAAAACCGTTTTGTTCTCTACACATATTCTTCAAGAGGTGGAAGCAATTTGTGATCGTGTTATCATTATCAATAGAGGCAATATTGTAGCCGATTCTCCTCTCAAAAAACTGGCTGAGATTGTATCTTTGCCGCGCCCTGATATGAATTTGGAATCAATTTTCAGATTCTTGACGGGTCAACTCTAATACCCTTCAATTTTTAAAAACTATGAGCTACATCGCAGAAATTTTTGCCAGACAAATTTTAGATTCACGCGGAAACCCCACAGTAGAAGTGGATGTGATCACTGAAAATGGAGCGCTGGGTCGTGCCGCTGTTCCCAGTGGTGCAAGTACGGGAATACATGAGGCAGTAGAATTACGCGATGGAGACAAGAAAAAATATTTAGGTAAAGGAACCCTCAAAGCTGTTGACAATGTCAATAAAAAAATTGCTCCCCTTTTATTAGGATATGACGTTGCCGACCAAACCGGTATTGATGAAATGATGATCCAATTAGATGGAACATCCAATAAAAGTAAACTGGGTGCAAACGCAACGCTGGCCGTTAGTATGGCTGTAGCGAAAGCTGCGGCTGAAGAAGCAAGTTTACCCTTGTTTCGCTATGTAGGAGGAACCAACGCCAAAATTCTTCCTATTCCAATGATGAATATTTTAAATGGAGGAGCACACGCAGATAACAAAATCGACTTTCAAGAATTTATGGTAATGCCAGCAGGAGCTCCTTCGTTTAGTGAGGGACTTCGCTGGGGTGTTGAGATTTTTCATGCACTTAAAACAGTATTAAAGAAAAAAGGATACAGCACGAACGTAGGTGACGAAGGAGGATTTGCGCCCAACATTCAAAGTAATGAAGAGGCAATTGAAACAGTTCTGATTGCCATTGATGCTGCGGGTTATAAAGCAGGTTCACAAATAAAGATTGCCATGGATGCGGCGAACAGTGAATTATGGGATAGCAAAAAGAAAAAATATGTGTTCCATAAGAGTAGCGGAAAAGAAATGTCCAGCGAACAATTAGCCAAGTATTGGGAAGGCTGGGTTAAAAAATATCCTATTTGCAGCATTGAGGATGGCATGGCCGAAGACGACTGGGCAGGTTGGAAGATGTTGACAGAGGCTGTTGGTTCAAAATGTCAATTAGTTGGTGATGATCTTTTTGTTACCAATGTAGATCGTTTGCAACAAGGAATTGATAAGGGAATCGGGAATGGATTATTGGTTAAAGTAAATCAGATTGGTACGATTACCGAAACAATCAATGCAGTTTCACTTGCACAAAACAACGGATACAATACCATCATGAGTCATCGTAGTGGCGAAACAGAAGACACCACGATTGCCGACCTGGCGGTAGCCCTTAATTGTGGTCAGATCAAAACGGGTAGTGCCTCCCGTACCGACCGGATGGCAAAATACAACCAGCTACTCCGCATCGAAGAACTCTTGGGCAGTTCAGCACTTTATCCAAAAGGAAGAATCAAGTTTGGAAAATAAATTAAAGAGGGGCGAATGCAGCCCCTCTTTATCTTTGAGGTGAACATGAATCAATTTCTTTCTACCATTCCGCCGTGGATACGCAATAAGTACTTCATTGCGACGGCAGTCTTTTTAATTATTGTCATTTTTTTAGACAAGAATGATTTGTTCACGCAATTAGAGAGAAAAAAAGAGCTTCGAAAATTAGAAAAGACCAAAGAACATTACACCAAACAAATAGAGCTGGAGCGCAAAGAATTAGAGTCTTTAAAAAACAATCCTGCCACCATCGAAAAATACGCGCGGGAAAAATACCTGATGAAAAAGGACAATGAAGACCTTTTTCTAATCACTGAAAAACCAGTTTCGGATAAAAAATAGTCCGTTCTCACAATAATCGTTTCCTCTCCTCGTTTTTAAAGGGTCCAATCGTTCAAAACCAGCGATTCCCCATGAAAACGTATTCTCCAGAAGACCTCATTTGCTACCTCTACAATGAGATGGATGCGAAAGCTCGTCTTGAACTAGAGGCCGCTTTACAAGAAAACTGGACCTTACGGGAAAAGCTGGGTGTTTTGAAAACCTCTATGCAACGTCTTGACCGGATAGTAGAATCGCCCCGAACAGAAGTAATTCTCAACATTTTACGTCACACCTCCACTCACCAAACGCAGACCGTTCGCTGATGCGTAACTTGCGGTCATGACCCGCAAGCAGAAATACCAATTTGTTACGGACTATTTTTTATCGCATGCTCCCGATGCAGAAACTGAGCTTTTCTATGATAACCCCTTTCAATTATTAGTAGCGGTTATACTATCGGCACAGTGTACCGACAAACGTGTCAATCAAACTACACCGGCCATTTTCAAACGCTTTCCCACCCCCGCCAAGCTGGCTAAGGCAACATTTGAAGAAGTATTTCCGCTGATTCAAAGTATTTCGTATCCCAATAATAAATCTAAGCACCTGATTGGGATGGCACAAAAACTAATCAAGGAGTTTGGAGGTCAGGTACCGATGACAGTAGATGAATTAGTACAATTACCTGGCGTGGGTCGTAAAACAGCCAATGTGATTACTTCTGTAATCGATAACCAACCCAATATGGCAGTGGATACGCATGTATTCAGAGTGAGTAAAAGAATTGGACTGGTTCCTTCCACGGCAACTACGCCATTGGCAGTAGAAAAAGTATTAATTAAAAATTTCCCGGAAGCCCTTATTCATAAAGCGCATCATTGGCTAATTCTACATGGTCGTTATACCTGTATTGCCAGAAATCCAAAATGTGAAAGCTGTGGGCTGCAAAAAGTTTGCAGTGCTTTTCAAAAAATGAAGAAAGATTAATTCTTACGTCCCAACATTTCTTGCAAACAAAGCACTAACTCTGTTTTAGAAATGGGCACACCCATGATTTTGTTGTATCCTTTTGCATCAACAAGATAGATGTCACGGATTATTTTAATCAACTGACCATTATTGATTTCAGGAATCAAAACCTGATCAAAGTTTTTAATCAACTGTCCCAAATTACGAGGGAAAGGACGCACATAACGAAGATGAGCATGACTCACTGCATGACCTTGTGCCTGCAATTCAGCAACGGCAGACTTGATTGCTCCATAGGTAGAACCCCAACCCAGCACTAAAATTTTCCCTTTATCAGGACCACTGGCTAATTTTTGCTCGGGGATATATTCTGCGATCTTGTCTACTTTTTCTTGACGAAGTTTCACCATCAATTGGTGATTCTCGGGTTCATAGTTTACGTTTCCTGTGATATTCTGTTTCTCAATTCCACCAATGCGATGTTCAAGTCCGGGTGTACCAGGTACTGCCCAAGGACGTGCTAATTTTTCATCGCGGGTATAAGGCATGTATTTTTCTTCTCCTTCGTTGAGTGCTTTTTTAAATTGAACAGGGATTGCAGGAAGATCTTTTGTTTGTGGGTATCGCCAAGGTTCTGCACCGTTCGCAATATAGCCGTCACTCAAAAACATAACGG
>JBILMC010000208.1:0-2791 GCA_044375755.1 Chitinophagaceae bacterium | reverse complement strand
CGATCCCACTAGTTTTGCTGGCGTTTATTTAAACGCAAGCAGACAAAATGACTACGGTTTTGAAACAGAGTTTCGCTGGACTAAAAAAGCATTTAGTTTATCTGCTAATTATGCATTTACCAATGGAAAAACAACCAGCCGCTATGATGGAACCGGCACACCCATAGGAAAAGACAGCAGTTATTTTAATCTCTATCGCATTCCTAAACATGCAATCAATTGGAGAGGCAGCTATACTAAAAATAAATGGGTGCTTCACCTATCTGGTCGTGTGGCAAGTGAACGTGAAGAATTTGTGTACGGCGCAACCCCACTTTCCATGCCAGGTTATACAACATTTGATTTGTACGGACAGTATCAGCTTAATAAAGCTGGGCTGCGTGCATTTGTTGACCTACGTAATCTAACTAACACTCGATACGAGGAAATCAGAGGCTATACCACACGCGGGTTCAATGTGTTAGTTGGAATACTCTATGGTCGATAGGCTTTACCTACTTTTGCTGGAAAGCCAGCAGTATGGTATTTAACCTCAAAGAATTTTTGACCCTCAGCTTCACCCTTTTCGCCGTTATTGATATTGTGGGATCAGTACCCATGCTAATCAGTATAAAAAAGAAATTAGGCGATATTCATCCACTCCGCGTAACACTCATTTCTGGCGGGCTGATGGTCTTATTTTTTTTCATGGGAAAGCCACTCCTTAATATTTTAGGAGTTGACATTCGCTCTTTTGCAGTAGCAGGTTCGATTGTTATTTTTATTTTGGGACTAGAGATGGTATTAGGCATTGAGTTTTTTAAATCTGATAACAATGATGCTACCACAACTGTGGTTCCCATTGCTTTTCCATTGATTGCCGGAAGCGGAACTCTTACTACGATTATGTCACTCAAAGCAACATTTGAGCGCAGTGATAAAAATGAATTCATGATATTACTAGCCATTCTTGTAAACCTCATTGTCATATTTATTGTGCTTCGCTCGCTAGCCTGGATTGAGCGACTACTCGGTAAGGCAGGATTGATGGCGGTGCGTAAATTTTTTGGTGTAATTTTGTTGGCTATTGCCGTGAAAATTTTTGCTAGTAATGCAGCAGGAATGATCCGTTAACAGCCGGCCTCGTAGTACAATGGATAGTATAAGAGTTTCCGAAGCTCCAGATACAGGTTCGATTCCTGTCGAGGCTACATGACTCCCAGTAAACTAGAGTTAAATCAAATCAGTTTTAAAAATGTTTCACTACTGGGCATACGGATTACGAATTGCATCGGAAATTGAATTACCCGAATTACTCCCATATGAGTCAAAAACGGTTGATTGCGTGATCAAGGTCGGGAATGTTCCAGAAAAGTTATATGGTCCAGACGTGATTGATAAAGGAAAAATCCAAATCAGTCATTCCGAGTATTTACTTGATCTACCAAACTGCCGGTACCACACAAAAGAAGGAAAAGAGATCACTCTTTCGATTAAAGACCAATCAGATCAAAAATCACTACGTTTATTTTTATTAACTAATGGGCTTGCTGCTATTTTACATCAGCGAAATAAAATCTTACTACACGCGGGCGCCATTTATACAGATGCAGGCTTAGTGGTCATTTGCGGACAGTCTGGAGCAGGCAAGTCTACCACCTTACAGTTTTTACGACAACATGGATACAAAGTATTTGCAGACGATGTATTAGTATTAGAACAAAATGAAAACGGAGAAATCAATGCATTTGCCTCATACCCGATTTTAAAATTATGGGATGATAGTTTTGAAAAACTCGGAATAGATAGTGCTTCGGATGAACAAAAACTAAGAGAGCACGTTTCAAAATATCGATTGAGTATACAAGATGAGTTTAGCATAAACCCACAGCCCATACGCAGCCTATTTCAATTGCAAAAAGACGAAAGCATTCTAGAGCCAATACATAAAACGCTGAAAGGGTTTGAAGCATTTAACGCCGTACATCTTCAACTTTATCGAACAGCCCAACTTAATACTCCCCTAAAAAATGAGCTTGCCTTTCATTTGATTAATCATTTAATCAAAAAAATACCTGTTCATCAAATCACAAGGCCAACCTCAACGAATACACTTGAAAAAATTAAGTACCTGATTGAGAACCAAATTGACCATTGATCACATACTGATCTAAATCAGGTCTATGTCCAGTAATAAAATAAGGACCCACTTTTAGCCAAGCATGTCCACCAATCTCACCTTCTGCATCTTTTCTAAAACCGATGACTAGAAGTGAGTTTATTTTTCTTGCCTTAAGCATTTGCTTTGCGGTCAACGCTTGCGTCAAACACTCTGTATCCCAGGGCACATAGCGATTACAGCGAGTAACAGCAATCTTTACGCGCAATAACTTATTACGTATTTGCGGTAAAACAGCACTCTCCTCAGCGGTATGAAGGAGTACAGCGTCAGACTGCACAGGGTTACCCATACATCGTAACCGAAAAGAGGAAGGCAAATAACTCAGCATAAACCGAACCATTGCAGAAACTACAATCGCCTCAAGAAAATCAAGCAAAGAAGGAATTTTGCTAAACAATTACCACTAATTTTCGACTTTCGAGCTGTTGTAAAAACCGATTGACCTCAATGATGCATTGTTCGAATGTGATTTCATAGGTAGCCACTAATGAATCAACTAAAGAATGAACAGTACAAGGAGCCATCAATAAGTTCCAGATTTTAGTGCCAACAGTGTTAATGCCAAAATATTCACCCGTAACTGTGTCCATAAGAACAGTTTCGCCAGCCAATTGACTAATTAGCAAATTA
>JBILMC010000022.1:0-11708 GCA_044375755.1 Chitinophagaceae bacterium | reverse complement strand
AATTAAATTACTAAGATTGATTTTTTTCATAGGAATTAGTATTAAAATTTAAATAATTCAATCAATAATCATCCAGCTTAAAAATCCACTGAAAGGCGCAGTGAAATAAATTAGTATTCGATTTCTAATTGCATCACGCTGTATATAATAGCTTGGAGTAGAAATCGGAATTTTATCCGCCTCTAATACAACAGATATTCCGTCATCCATATCAAGAAGATCATTTAATGAGATAGCAAACGAATCCACAGCTTGCAATAATGAGCTTCGGCCTTTAGATTTCAAAGCAATACTGCCACTCCCTTGCAACGCATACATCGCATAAGGCACCATCCCAAAAGGAGCTGTAACTAAGTCAATCCAATTGTCTTGGTAATTCCAACCTACAATAGGAGGAACTGGAGGTATTGAAATTTTTAGTTGTAGTAGAAGATTCAACTTATTGAAAGGTACTTTTAAGAATTCCCTTTCAATTCCACCGCGATAACGCCCATTACCAACTGAGATTTGAAATATACCCCAATCATCTGATTGCGATTCAAATTCCTCTGAAAAAACAAGTTGGGAGTCTCTGCTAAAAAGCAAATTAGATTGTATATAAATTAATTGATTTTTAACTGGATTATTATATCGATCTCTTGCCATTGCCTGAAATGGCATTCCATGCAAAGTAGATTGAGCGTTACAATTAGTACTCCACCCTATACTTACATAAAATAGTAGCAAAACATAACGTATTGTACTATTATTCATTTTGAAATTTTTATAAATCTTTTAAAACCAGACACCCTGTCCCCTGTTATAATTAAAAAATATATTCCTGATAATAAATAATTGACAGGTAGTGTTACCCCCTGCTGTAGATCATAAAGACTGTACTTTTCCTGAAATATTGACCTCCCAATTTCATCTGTAATAGTTAAAGTGATCGTTCGTTGGAGATCTGTATACACGATAGCCCTGATTGTTGCTATACTGCTTGCAGGATTAGGATAAAAGTGAAGTTGGAGCTCAATTTTTTCACTTGTTTGAATGCACGGATAAGTAAAAGTCCCCGCTCCAGAATAATTCTTCCAGAGTCCTAAACCATTTTCGATATGAATGCAATGATTAGAAAAGTCTATAATTGAATAGAAATGAGAGGCTAATGGTTGAGAGCGATATGTTGAAAGACCCGTCCATTGAAAAACGGGCAGACGTTGACCATGTAAAATTAGGATCTGAAAGAAAAAAAATGCAAAAGCGAATAATTTATCCATTTATACCCCTTCAGACCCAAATATGAAGGGATACAATCTTTGAATGCAAGATTATATAACGGGATAAATTGAGATTTTAACCAGAAAGAATTTAATGGTTTAGTTTACTATGTTTATTTCCATAAAGAAAATAGATAACAAGTCCTAAACCCATCCAAACAAAAAACCACTTCCAACTTGCAGATGGAATTTCAATTAATAAATACAAACAGGACAATACTCCCATCACTGGGATAAACGCATAGTTTTTTACAATTGTAAAAAACATAATTATAACCGACATTATTGTAAAAAACAGAAAAGGTATTTCTGTATAGTTGCCAGAAAGAAATTGCTGAAACGAATCCTGTATTCGTTGATTACTCACATAAATAAACAATACGACAATACTTGTAATTAAATAACGCCCTCCCCAAGAAGGTAGTCTAAACTGTCCAGGCTTCTTCTCAACAACGGGTAGAAATAAAACACCGCCTGAAACGAGTACAAATGCAAATAGTGTACCTATACTAGTTAGATCGGTTACAATCCCTGCTTGTAAAAAAAGTGATCCTATCCCAACAATTAAGCCAGTTAAAAGAGTCGCAAAGCCAGGAATCTGAGATTTATTTAATTGCTGAAATCTTTTTGGAAGAAGTCCGTCTCGACTCATACTCATCCAAATTCTCGGTTGACCAATTTGGAAAACCAACAAAACGGAGGTGGTTGCAACAACAGCACTTATTGATATAATTTTTTCAATCCAAGGCGCTCTTTTTTCAAAAACAAAAGCTAAAGGATCTGCGATGCCTCCAAATTGCGAATAATTCTCTATTCCTGTTAGTATTAAAGCGATTAGTATATAAAGCACTGTACAGATCAATAAAGAATAGATCATTCCTCTAGGAAGGTCTCTTTGAGGATTTTTACTTTCCTCTGCCATTGTAGATATGGCATCAAATCCGATATAGGCGTAAAAAACCGCAGAAACGCCTTTTAATACACCCGAGAACCCATTTGGCATGAATGGAGTCCAATTATTTGTATCTACAAAGAATGCGCCAGCTATAATAACAAATAATATGACACCAATTTTAAAAAGTACCATCCAATTAGTGCCTTTTTTACTCTCTTTAATTCCGCTGTATGCCAGATAAGTAACCAGTGCAACTATTATAAAAGCAGGGAGATTAAAAAAAAGTGGTAACTCTCCTAAGTGAGGAGCAGAATGATAGGACTTTACTGCAAAGTGATACGATTCTAATTGCTGGGGAGATAAATTGGCAGGATTGGCAAGGGCATTTGTAGCTTGTTCATATGCCTGCTGGGCTGTTACAGGATCAACCAGCATCCAAGAAGGTAATTCAATATGGAAAATATGTACAAGTAAATTGTTGAAATACCCACTCCATGAAATTGCAACAACAATATTACCAATCGCGTACTCCAAAATCAAAGCCCAGCCGATAATCCAAGCTATTATTTCACCAAAAACAACATAGGAATAGGTATAGGCACTTCCAGCGATTGGGACACGACTTGCAAATTCTGCATAACATAACGCGGAAAAACCACAGGTAACTGCAGTCAGAATAAAAAGAAGTGAAACGCCTGGTCCACCATGAAATGCAGCTGAGCCAATTGTAGAAAAAATACCTGCGCCTACTACAGCAGCAATTCCCATGAATGTAAGGTCCCTAACTCCTAAAATACGTTGCAAAGAAGTAAGTTGAGTAGATGAAGATTCTTGTAATTGACTAATTGCCTTTTTACGAAATAATGAGCGCATTAAAATGAGTTTATTTTTAAAAAACTAGACATCACGTTGAATTAAATACTCAGCTAATTCTTTCAAAGGCTTTTTTCGGGCACTAACTACAGCAATTTGATCCAAATCTGAAAGTGCTTCATCTAAAAATTTATTTTTAAGAGATAAGGCCCATTGATCAATTCCGCATTTTCTATAAATCGATAAGACTTCTTTGACCTTATTATCGCCTTGCTTGCCAAGCCATGATTGTAAAACTGCCAAATCAGCTTTCTCGGCAGTCTCAAAGGCATGAATCAATAAAAAAGTTTTTTTGTCAGCAAGAATATCGCCACCAATTTGTTTTCCAAACTTCTGGGGATCTCCAAATGCATCCAAATAATCATCTTGAACTTGAAAAGCAAGGCCGAGTTTTCTTCCAAATTGATACAAAAGCTGCTGATTTCGCTCTCCTGCCCCTCCTACAATTGCTCCCATCACCAGAGAGGCTGCTAGTAATACTGAAGTCTTTTTTTCAATCATTAACAGATAATCATTTAAAACCACATTTGAACGTTGCTCAAAGTCCATATCAAGCTGTTGTCCTTCACAAACCTCTGTAGCTGTTTTATTAAAAAGAGAAAAAATGGAAAGCAAATTAGCGGGTGGTACTTTTGAAAGACATTCATACGCTTTTATTAGCATGACATCCCCGGCAAGTAGTGCAGTATTTTGACCAAACTTCTCATGTACGGTGGGTAATCCACGACGCAAAGGAGCTTTATCCATGATATCGTCATGAATCAAAGTAAAATTGTGAAATAATTCAATAGCAGTTGCCACTTCCCAGGCTGATGGATGAATCTCAGTAAACAACTCATTCCCCATTAAGCATAGAATAGGTCTAATTCGTTTACCGCCCAGGCCTAAAAAATATTCATTGGGAGCATAGAGTGAGGCTGGCTCAGTAGGAAAATGTTTCCGGTCAAAATAGGAAGCAAAATCAGCGGCTAACGCAGAGAAGGATTGCATGAGCGGAAGTTATAATGAATTTGTGAAACTACCCAAGATGCCACCTACATTGTTAATTCTTTTTATCTGACTTGATCATCCATTCAAAGTCAAGTTGCCGTTTGGTTAAATTTGCAGCAATTACCTTGATCCATAGTTTATCCCCCATTCTAAATCTACGACCGCTCCTCATTCCAACCAGACAATAATCTGATTCGATTAACCTGAAATCGTCATAATCGCTTAAACTCATCACCGAAACCAATCCCTCACATTTATGTTCAATTGTTTCTACCCAAAATCCAAAATGTGCCACACCACTTATAACTCCCTCAAACTCCTCCCCTAGGAAATTTTTCATATATTGAACCTGCTTGTACTTGATACTCGAACGCTCTGCATCCATGGCAGCACGTTCTCGATCGCTGGCATGCTTACACTTTTCCTCCATTTTTTTATCAACAACAAGTTGACCTTTCAATAGTGAAAAAATTGTACGGTGTACTAAAACATCAGGATACCGACGTATAGGGGATGTAAAATGACAATAATGTTCAAATCCCAAACCATAATGGCCCACATTTTCTGCTGTGTAGCGCGCCTTTGCCATTGTACGAATTCCTAATTGTTCTAAAACATGTTGCTCTGGCTTTCCTTGAACATCTTTAAGAAGTTGATTAAAGGAGGCAGCAATCGTTGCAGGAGAAGAGCGATCAAAGGAATGGCCAAATTTACGCGCAAAGTCCATAAAGGGGATTAGGCGATCCTCATCAGGATCATCATGAATTCTATAGGGAAATGGAATAGGCTTACCATTCACTGAGGTTGCGGAAATGTGCTCAGCCACTAATCGATTTGCCAGCAACATAAATTCTTCAATTAGTTGATGCGCTTCTTTACTCTCTTTAATCATAACTCCAACAGGATCACCTTTCTCATTCAATTTAAACCGAACTTCCTGTGATGAAAAATTAATAGCCCCATTAGCGATCCGTAATTTTCTTAATTGTTGCGCGAGATTGTTTAGTTCTACTAATTCTGATGCATATATTCCCTCTTTCTCCTCTAGAATCGCTTGTACTTCTTCATAGGTAAATCGATGATTAGAGTGTATTACCGTTTTCCCAATCCAAACAGCATTTACCTTTGCCGTTTCACTCATCTCTACCACCACTGAAAAAGTTAACTTATCTTCTTTTGGCCGAAGTGAACAAAGAACATTCGATATATTTTCTGGCAGCATCGGATTGACTCTATCTGGTAAATACACTGATGTTGCGCGTTGAAAAGCTTCATTGTCAAGTTGAGACCCTTCTTCTAGATAATGACCGACATCAGCAATATGGATTCCAATTTGGGTATGTCCATTTTGTAGCCGATTCAAGGAAATTGCATCGTCAAAATCTTTTGCATCAATGGGATCTATTGTAAACGTAAGCGTATCTCTAAAGTCTTTTCGCTTTTTTATCTCTTCCTGAGAGATGTGAGAAGAAATTCTCAATGACTCCTCCAATGCTTCATCAGAAAAATGAAGTGGAAATCCAGCCTCTAACAAAATTTCTCGCATGGCCGCTTCATGCATATTCTCTTCCTTCATAATAGCTACCACAGCGGCTTGAGGTCTCTTGTTATCCTGTGTTGACCAATCTGTCACTTTTGCGAGAACTCGATCTCCCTGTTGCGCACCCTGAAGGGAATGGATGGGAATAAAAAAATCAGGAACCGGCTTGTCAGTCTCAACGATAAGAAAAGCAAATCCCTTGCCCATCTCGATTTTACCAATGAACTCAGAGCGCTTTCTTTTTAATACCTCTCTAATCACCCCCTTCATTCTTTTTCCAGCTACAGACCTTTCTTTTATAGCAACCGCAACAATATCTCCATGCAAAGCTCCATTCATATCTGAAGGACGAACCAAAATATCTAAATCAATACCTTCTGAAATCACATATCCCATTCCAGAACGAGAAATATCAATTACTCCTTTGATATAGGGGTTGAAGGATTTTTTTTCCTTTCGTTTTATTTGCTTTTTAGAGTTTTTTCTTCCCATTACTCCCTGTTTTTAAAGTTGTCAATAAAAAAGTTAATACTTCGCTCAAATTCCAATTGAGCGTTAAACAAAAAACGGTGGCAAACAGGAATACTATAAAAAGGTAAATCAATTAGTCGATCTGAAAATTTTTCTAATCGCACTGCATCTTTTTCAGTTGTCAAAATAATTCCTTCGTTCTTATTTAATTTTCTCCATTCTACTTCAATCTCATCAAAATCTTCAATGGTAAATATATGATGATCTCTATACTGAAGTTGACGGTAATAGGCAGAATGTTCCTCCACGTACCGCTTTAGTGGTTTGGGATTAGAAATACCTGTTACTAAGACAATTTCATTTTCTGGCCTTAGTGGATAAGGTTCATGTGTAATGATATGGTAGGGTAACCCATACTCTAAAAAAGTAAAATAAACCTTCTGATGCGAAAGTGGATTAATTTCTGCAATAATCTGATCTCGCTCAACAATACTCAAGTCCGGACTACATTTGGTTACAATAATGATGGTTGCATCTTTATATCGACTTTTCAAATCTCTTAAATCCCCCGTAGGAAGATAAAAATCTCGGGTAAATAAGTTGGCGTATTCAGTGAGTAAAATGGTAAATCCAGCTCGAATAGAACGATGCTGGAAGGCATCATCTAATAGGATAACTTCTGTAGACGGAAAATCGTGTAATAATTCAGGAATAGCAAGTACCCTCTCCTCTCCCACTGTAACGGCAATATTTGGAAACTTTCTAAAAAATGATAAGGGCTCATCTCCAATGTCGAGAGCCGTCGACGTTGGCTTCGCAAAAGCATACCCACGTGTCCTTCTTCTGTATCCTCTACTAAGGGTAGCTACTTTATAATGAGGAGATAAAAATTCTACTAAGAGTTCAATTAGCGGGGATTTACCTGTACCTCCTACAGCTAAATTTCCAACTGTAATTAAAGGAATTCCAAATTCAGCAGAGTGAAGCCACTGCTTGTCATAGAAATAATTACGGATATAAATAACAGCCCAATAGACGATGGCAATTGGCAACAAAAGAAGTCTAAAAGAGCGTAGAAAGAAATCGTAGAACATCTGTCCTACGAAGTTACAAAGAAGCTAAAGACAGTTGTACCATAATTTCGCTCCCTATCAAAACCCTTAAAAGTGGAATAGTTGTTTCGAGGAGTATGTTCTAAAACAAAAAGGCCATCGGGAGTAAGTAGGTTTTTCTCTATAATCAGCAAAGGAAGCTGGTCAATGGTGGTCAACGCATAAGGAGGACCTGCAAAAATGAAATCAAACTGCTCAGTGCAATGATTTAAAAATTGAAAAACATCTTGTTTTAAAATAGTTAAATTATCCAACCCAAGCATTTTAGCTGTTTGCTGGATAAAATGGACCTGCTTACTATCTTTTTCTATTAAAATCAAAGAGTCTGCGCCTCTAGAGGCAAGCTCGTAACTAATACTACCTGTTCCAGCAAACAGATCAAGGCATTTGAGACTATTGAAATCAATCCTATTTTGCAAAATATTAAAGAGTCCCTCTTTTGCAACATCTGTGGTTGGACGCGTGTTTGGCATCTGAGCAGGTGGAGAAAATCGTCGGCCTCCCAGTCTTCCACTTATGATACGCATGGCAGATTATTAGTCAATAGAGTAAAGTAGTGTGAAGGAAAATTTGTCAATGACCAGTCTTTGTGATTCTCACGAAAGTTGACATTAATAAAATAAGATATTAATTCAGCATAGAGCTTGGAAGAGTAATCGACAAGTCCACTCAACTGTAATTGAACTTCAGCTATTTCAATGGAAAATTCTTGGCATACTTTTAATAAAAAATAAAGTGCATCGTGTTCTGTTGTGTATGGGAATGTGCCACAAAATAGAAGTTGATCTGCTCTGAATACCAGTAAGTCTATTTGTTGTATACCCACCTCAATAAAAATCATATTGCCTACACTTCTAGCAGGTAAATTATTAAACATTGGCTTAAAAGCATGCTTAATTTGACAACCGGGAAACTTTTGTTCAATAGCCCTAAAAATTGGAGCAGGAATTAAAAACCCAAGATAAAATTGCCAGTCAGCATAAGATTCTTGGAGAAATATTGAATTGGGCTGAAAGGGAAAAGTCAATTGCAATTGACTTTGTAAAGCCATTTTTTCATACTTAGCAATTGGTAAAAGTGTATGATGTGATGAAGCAAAAGAAACCTGTACGGACGAATATTCGCCAATTTGGGAAAATTGATCTAAAAATGTTGAAATTGTATTTTGGTCCCAACTGTCAATTTCAAAAAAAGATAACTCAACAGGAGCACCATTAACAGAATCGACAACAATAAAAGAAGCTAACTTGTTACTAAGCCCAATGGATAGATCCAATTTTTGAGGTACTGCCTCGGTGCTTTTAAAAGAAAAAAGAGGTTTCAATATTAATTTATAATTGGCGTTACAAGTTCAAAGTTAATATAATTGTAGGTTTGCAGCTATCAACACAATGAGTCAGTCTAGTTTAAAAATCGAAATCAACAATAAATCCATCTTAAAAATGGCCCTTCCAATCAGTTTGGCCATTTTTATTCCACAACTCAACTTTGTAATCAATAACATTTACTTAGGCCATTTTGACAAAGACCCAAATGCCCTAGCCATAGCTGGGATCACAGGTGTTTATTACTTAATTTTTGCGGCTATTGGTTATGGTTTAAACAATGGTTTACAAACGTTGATCGCCAGGAGAGCAGGGGAAAATAAACCAGAGGCAGTAGGCAGATTATTTAGCCAAGGTGTTTATATCGGTATATTATTATCTCTTATTGGAATAATCTTGACCTATACGATAACCCCTTTGTTATTTAGTCGTATCATTCAGGATCAAACTACTTTGCAAAAGGCTCTCCAATTTTTGCAAATAAGGATATGGGGGTTACCCTTTTTATATGTTTACCAACTTAGAAACGCTTTACTCGTAGGCATTAATCAATCTAAATATCTTGTTGCAGGCACCCTTGCTGAGACAGCCGCTAACATTTTACTGGATTATGTTTTAATCTTTGGGTTTGGACAAATACCTGCAATGGGTTTCAATGGAGCTGCAATCGCCTCGATAATTTCAGAGTTCATTGGACTTTTTGTTATTTACATTGTAATCAGCAAGAAAGGAATTACACAGCAGTTCAGTTTATTCTCTGCAATTAAATGGGACTGGCCCCTTCAACGAACGATATTATTAGTTGCCTCCCCATTAATGTTTCAACACGCAATAAGCATTATTAGCTGGCAATACTTTTTTTTACTGATTGAACACCACGGAGCCATGGCATTAAAAATTTCAAATGTTATGCGAAATATTTTCGGAATTTTTGGCTGTTTTTGCTGGGCATTCGCATCCACTGCAAATTCAATGGTAAGTAACATAATTGGGCAAGGAAGGCAGCACGAAGTCTTCCATTTAGTTAAAAAAATTCTTGTAATCAGCCTATCCTTAGCTCTCTTTATTGTAGTTGTACTGAATATATTCCCAAGTGCATTTCTCTCCTTATTTGGGCAAGGAGATTCATTTGTGAATGAAGGCATACCTGTGCTACGAGTTGTTTCAACCGCATTAATCCTCTCTTCTGTAGCCACGATCTTTCTAAGCACTGTAACAGCTTCTGGAAATACACGAATTACCTTTGCGATTGAAGTAGGGGCAATTGTTACGTACTGTGCATATATCTACATAGTATTGGAATATTTTCATTACTCAATCGCAATTGGATGGATGAGCGAATGGATTTACTGGCTTTGTTTATTAATCCCCTCATTTCTGTACTTACGAAGTAATAAGTGGAGAAACAAAGCGATATAACGCAAACAAAGAAGGTGTGTAATTGCTAGTGAATTCCCTTGGCACTTAAATAACGCTCTGCATCCAAAGCAGCCATGCAACCACTACCTGCAGCAGTAACTGCTTGACGGTAGGTTTTGTCTTGCACATCACCAGCAGCAAAAACGCCCTCAATATTTGTTTTACTTGTACCTGGAATTGTTGTGATATATCCCGTTTCATCCATGCTGATCCAATCCTTAAATATCGAGGAGTTAGGACTATGTCCAATTGCAACAAAAAATGCACTGATGGCAAACTCTTCTTTTTTACCTGTTTTTGTATTGCGTAATCGTACCGCTTCAACTTTATTTTGGCCAATTATCTCTTCTGTTTCACTATTCCAATGAATCTCTATGGCAGGATTTGACTTAACACGTTCTTGCATTACCTTACTAGCCCTCATTTCATCTCTTCGTACAATCATGTGAACCTTTGAACAAATCTTAGACAGGTATAATGCCTCTTCAGCAGCTGTATCGCCTGCTCCAACAATAGCAACTACTTTTCCTTTAAAAAAGAAACCATCACACACTGCACAAGCACTCACACCAAATCCATTTAATCGCTGCTCACTTTCCAATCCCAACCATTTTGCAGAAGCCCCGGTAGAAATTATAATACTATGTGCAGCAATCCATTTCTCTTCGTCAATCTCCACTTTATGAATGGGTCCTGAAAAATCAACTTTTGTTGCAATTCCGTAGCGGATATCAGCACCCATTCTAGCAGCCTGCTTTTCAAAATTGACCATCATCTCTGGCCCTTGAATACCGTCTGGATAACCCGGATAGTTTTCAACTTCTGTAGTGATTGTTAATTGACCACCTGGCTGAATTCCCTGGTAAAGAACAGGCTTTAAACCAGCCCTACTTGCATAAATCGCGGCAGTATAACCTGCCGGACCAGAGCCAATTATCAAACACTGTACGGTTTCTATTGTATCCATAAGTAACAGGAATGCTATGAATTTAAAGAGGTAGCTTGAAAGAAAAAAACATGGAGCAATTCACTTATCCCAAGTAAGCCTTTAATGCGCTACTGTAGCGTGCCTTTTGAAGGCGCTTAATGGCGCGTTCCTTGATTTGACGAATACGCTCTTTAGTTAAATCGTATTTCTGCCCTATTTGTTCAATCGTGACTCCATTTTCTCCATCCAACCCGAAATAAGCATTTACAATTTCAGCCTCTCTCGGAGAAAGAGATTTAAGCACCCTGCGTATTTCATTGCGCAGAGAATCTTTCATAACATCGTCGTCTGTGTCGTCGCTACCCTCCAAAAGATCACCCATAGCAACGTCTTCTGCCTCATGAACAGGAGCATCAAGGGAAGTATGTCGAGTGTTACTTTGGAAAATATTATTGATTTCAGTTTCACTCATCTCCAACAACTCCGCAAGCTCCTCTGTAGAAGGTTCGCGTTCATGCTCTTGCTCAAAAGCCATATAAGCCTTGTTAGCTTTGTTGTAGGTACCGATTTTATTTTGAGGAAGTCGTACTAAACGACCTTGTTCAGCCAAAGCTTGTAAAATCGATTGACGAATCCACCACACAGCATAGGAGATGAACTTAAAACCTTTAGTTTCATCAAAACGTTGAGCAGCTTTTATTAATCCCAAATTACCTTCGTTGATCAAATCACTCAAAGAAAGCCCCTGGTGTTGGTATTGCTTTGCAACAGATACAACGAAACGAAGATTTGCTTGCACGAGCTTGTCTAAGGCACGTTGCGAATCAACAGGATTCCTATTGAACATCTTGATTCGCTGCGCAAGCGTCGTCTCCTCTTCGGGAGTGATCATGGAT
>JBILMC010000207.1:0-2819 GCA_044375755.1 Chitinophagaceae bacterium | reverse complement strand
ACCATCTTCGGCAATTTTTACTTCTACTCCTTCAATGCAGGGCCCAACAGAGCCAAATTCTCTTCCTGATTCTTGAAAACGATTAACACTTATAACAGGAGAGGTCTCCGTTAAACCATACCCTTCCATAATGACGATACGTGCAGCTGTAAAAATGCGAATCAATCTTACTTGACATGCAGCACCCCCGCTAATGATCGCTTTTACATTTCCTCCCAGTGCCTCTCTCCATTTACTGAAAATAAGTTTATTGGCAATAGCTAGCTGTAGTCGATAGATTAGACTTTGTGAAGCGTTGATTTCAAATTTTTCTGCTAGTTCATGTGCCCAGAAGAATAATTTTCGTTTTGTGCCTGTCAATTCATTGCCTTTGAGCATAATTTTATCGTACACTTTTTCAAGTAAACGAGGGACAGTTGTAAACAAGTGTGGTTTTACTTCTTTCAAATTATCTCCAATGGTCTCCATACTTTCGGCATAATAAATTGCCGTCCCTTTAAATAAGTAGAGATACGTAACCATTCTTTCCAGAATGTGATTGAGCGGTAAAAAGCTCAGTGCTCTCATGTGTTCTCCTGGAGGAAAGCAGGGCATAGAAGCCTTGAGATTGGTGATGATATTATGGTGTGAAAGCATCACCCCTTTAGGCGTTCCTGTTGTACCCGACGTATAAATGATTGTAGCTAGATCACTTCCTGTGATTCGATCGGAAATAGGTTTGATTTGTTCTACTAATGCTGGAGTAGAAGCAGCAAGCAGTTCTTTCCAGTGTGCTGCGTTGGCTACATGCTCAAATGTATAAATCTTTTGTAGGTAGGGGAGTCGATCTTTTAGGCTGATAACTTTTAGATATAAATCCTCGTCGTTCACAAAAACAACTTTCGCCTGTGCATCATTGAGAACAAACTCGAGTTCATTCACGTTGATGGTTGGATAAAGTGGCGTTAGAATGGCACCAACTTGTTGCACGGCTAAGTCGAGCATGATCCATTCTGGGCGATTCTTGGACAACAGGGCAACTTTATCTCTTCCCTCTGCGGACATATCTCCACCGCTGACGCCGATAGACAAGAGACCCGCACTTAATTTGTCAACGGTCTCTTTAACAAGTTGGGTACTATATTTTTTCCATTGGCCCCCTTCTTTGGCCGCTAACATATCTTCTAAAGAGTTCTCCTTAAGATTGATAGAGAGACAATCAAATAGTCTTGTGGCTTGATTCATAGCAAATCGTTAAGTAGGTTTTCGATGCAAGCTGCAGCGAACTCCAATTTAGGAAATTTCCTGATTCAACGATATCTGTGATAGTGTCCTGTGGGGATTTTGAAAATTCGGTTGAACAAAAATTCGCGCAGCCGTGCATATTCATCTGAATGCTGTTGTGTCCAATTTGAAAAGGCTTCAGGATTAAGGCCCTCTAAAAAAAGCCATTGGTCATAGGCTTCAAAAAGACCAATTTGTAAAAGTTGACGCTGCTGCTCAAAAAGTTTAAAGGGGTACTTATTTTCATATTTTGAAAACCAGTCTAATATAAATCGGGTGCGAATCATTGTTAAACTTTCATTGGTAAGTCCACGTAGCGCAGGCCCTGATGCGCTATCTAATACTTGATAAACTGATTTTCCAAAATCTTCAGTCTTTTTGAAGATTGGAGCTTTATTTTTTGTGAGTAGACTTTGATATTGTTCAAATAGAATTTTTTTCATGTTGCGGGCTCGCTCGCTTTTACTTTCCATGTTGATATAGATCTCCGCATAAAGTAGTGCCCATAGGGGTTCATTCATTTTTGAATAGTAAAGGGCCGCATTGTAATAGTTTCCTGCGTAGGAAGGATCAAGTCGAATGCCATCTTCCCAACATGCAATCGACCGCCCATCTTTATTGGCCCATAGCAGTTCACCCCATTCGCTATACAAGGGTCCGCTATTGGGAAATTTTTTGATTCCTTTTCGGTAGAGTTGATCGCATTCCTTGACTTCTTCCAATGCTTTGTAAACATTTCCGGCCAGTTGAAAGCAGATGATATCCGCATCGGTTCGTTCTGTTAGAGGAACCGCTATTTCTTTCGCAGCAGTATAATCGCGTTGTAAGGTGAGCGAAAGCACTAATTCTTTTTCTAATTCAAGTGACTTGGGAAATTCACGTAATCCTTGTTTGAGTACAATCACTGCGTTTGCGTGATCACCTCGATTATTATAATTACGAGCAGTCTGTTTGATTTGCGAAATTCCGGATTGTGCCTTTGCTAAAGGCATAAATGCTAGCCACACTAAAAATAAAAAAATGAAACGCATCAAGCTAAATTGTTAAATAAGGTGAGTCAGAAAGCCGTCCCGCAATTTTGGTTCGAACCAAGTGCTTTTAGGGGGCATCACATTTCCACTGTCTGCAATATCAAAAAGCTGTTCTATGCTAACAGGATAAAAGCTAAAGGCAACTTTCATTTCTCCGCTGTTCACTCTTTTTTCTAATTCTTGCAATCCGCGTATACCTCCCACAAAATCAATTCGCTTATCTGTTCGTTGATCTTGTATGTCAAAAAGCTTTTTGAGAATTCGCTCTGTAAAAATGCTGATATCTAATATGCCAATAGGATCTTGCGTATAAGTACCCTCTTTTGCTTCCAATTTATACCAGTTGCCATCTAAGTACATCCCAAATTGATGCAGTTGCGAGGGTTTTACAGCTGCAGCCGATGTTGTTACCTGAAAATCGTTTTGTAATTCTTTCAATAAGGATTCAGGTGTGTGACCATTTAGATCTTTGATCACACGATTATAGTCCATGATGGACAACTGACTTGCAGGAAAAATAGTAGT
>JBILMC010000021.1:0-11742 GCA_044375755.1 Chitinophagaceae bacterium | reverse complement strand
TAGAACACATGCGTCCAACGGTTTGATTAGTACCGTCCACAACATACCAGTTGCGTTTTACGGTAGCCTCGTTCGCATGTTTGGTAGTGAAATGCAGTTTACTCATGATGTTTTTTTTGAGATCCCGCTATCCCGGGACCAGTTTAAAAATGGACCGCAAAGGTAGCGGACCCGCCTGAGAAAACAGCGCAGTTAAAGAACAATTTTAAATTGTACCCTTATAATTCATTGATTATCAATAAAATTTTTGACTGACTTTTTACACCATTACTGAAAAGCGCTCATGGCCCGGGTAGGACGGCCTGCATTATCAAAGGCTCCCAAGGTATATCCCTTCCAGTTACCATAACATTGAGGCTCCCAGTAAAAAAGGCCCAGCCCCATTTGTGAAGGAAGCGCAATTAGCTGGGTTTGTACTTCCTTCAACATTGAATAGGCTGCATCGGGCTGATCCCAAGGCATTCCCACTTCGCATATCATTACAGGTGTTTGGTATCGTGCAATCAAATCAAGCATATTGTTTTTGCATTGCAAGACTGTATTATTCCAATCCGTAACAGAGGGGTATAAAGAAAGACCTACAATGTCCCAGCGCGCTCCATGCTGACGAAGCCCATCCAGATTCCAACGAAACAAATTATTATCAAAGCCGTTTGAAATGTGCACGATTACTTTGATGTTAGAATCAATTTGCTTGACAGCATCATAGCCTGCTTTAAAAAAAGTCGCGTAATTAGCCATTTGCGTTGAAGCCTTTCCTAAAGGCCAGAGCATTCCATCATTAGTTTCATTGCCAATTTGTATCCAATCGGGCGTTACGCCTCGTAAAACGAGTGTACTTACTACACGAGCCGTATGTGCTCGCACAGAATCAGCCATAGTTGAAACATTCAATGAGGCCCAAGCCGCTGGTGGTGTTTGTTTACCAGGATCTGCCCAGCTATCACTATAGTGAAAATCTAAAAGTAATTTTAAACCAGCCTGTTTTACCCGAAGTGCTTTTTGAATAACATCTTGCAACCCATTCCAGCCTTCAGAAGGATTGACCCAGACGCGTAAACGAATAGCATTCATTCCTAGCTCCTTCATTAATAGGACGGGGTCTTTTTCTACCCCACTTATAGTATAAAACTTTTTGCCTGCCGATTCCATTTCAGTGATCCAACTAATATCTGCTCCCTTAATAAGTATAGGTGATGTAACAGGAGGAGTGGGTATATTTTTTTGACTACAACTAGTCAAAGAAAAAAATACTGAGAAAAGGAGTAGCAATAAGAAAAAATGAAGGTTGAAACTTTTCATTGCAAAGGAATGATGTATAAAGATAAAAAAAGCGGCCTCCAAATGGAAGCCGCTTTACTTTCTTATTGAAGCAGATTAGTTGATTGTAACTGTCTGCGTGTTTTCATTAAGCGTGATTGTATAAGTACCTGGCGTACTTGGTGTTTTGAAGTTTGGTCCACCATCCCACTTCATTCTGCGTGGCGTGCCTACAGACTGACTTCCGCCACTGGCGTCTTCATAGTCAAATGCACCCCAGGAATTACCTGCTAAGAATTTGATGTCTTTATTAGCTTCCAATCCGATCGTGATTGTCCAAACACCATTTCCAGAATAAGTCATTTGAGGACTAACGCCAGGATTCCAAGCGCCAACGCCTGTGATTCCATCGCCTACCACTCTCATTTCTGTAGCAGGTGAGATCTCATAACGGATTCCATTAACATTACGTCCATCCCAAATTACACGATAGCGACCCGTTGTAGAAACGTCTGGCATATTTGCACCATTAATTTCTAGCGCTGACCCACTTCCACCAGTAGATCCGTAGCTACGAGCATTAAAGACGGTTACATCGCCATTGTTCCAGTTATTGAAATCGATAAGCTTCCAACCACCAGAAGAGTTTAGGTTAGTTAACCCAACAAATAGATTCTTTTCTGGATGTCCCATTCCATAAGTGGGGAAAGAAGCACCTGGATTCCATCCTGCGCCCGTAGCACCTCCAACAAATCCCATACGACCTTCACGAATATCATACTTCATCGCAGCACGGTCAATAGAAATACGATACACACCAGCTGTTGAAACAGAGAAGTTAGCTCCACCAGACACCAAATTATTGTTTGTACCACCGTAGTTGATTGCCCAATCACGGCCCTGTGTTACTTTAAATTCGGAGTTAGCAGGTAGATAAATGTATATGTAGTACAACTTATTCATTGCTTCAGGGCGAATATCACGAATCAACTCTGGAGCAGTACCTGGATCCCAGTTATTTCCATTTCCAGTAGCAGACTGATAACCGCCTGGCATATAGAAACGAAGAATGGGTACATAAGTATTGATTAGAACACTTACTGTATTAGAAAAAGAAACAGCGCCTTGTGCAGTTACCGCTCTTACACGATATTCAATTCTGCCAGGTGTTCCACCAGCAACTCCGTCATTCAATGCTGTCTCGTTCATTTCAAAGTTGGTCAAGGTTATATTTAAACGATTTACCCCAACGGCAATGTCACGAGAAGATGTAAAGTTTTTTCCTGCAGAATCATATTGCAGCGTATAGGTTACATCTCCAGTGTAACCGACAAAAGAACGACTCCAAGTAAACGTATTACCTGGATCATTAGAAACAGGCAATGTTGGACTGATGGTAGCATTCTGAGATACAAGTACAGCTGGATCATCAAATGGAGAAACGGTGACGCGAACAACATTAGACTCTAGCTTCTCATTGTTATTTCCATAAGAAGAAGTCACTTTTACATCTAATGTGTGTGTACGTCCTAATGCAAAACCGTAGTTCAATAAGATGTTGTTCAACTCACGACCAGTAATCGCTGTATTGCGAGTACCCATCACGGTTTTTGTTACCTCACGGCTAAAGTTGCGACCCGCAGAGTCAATAGATAAAACATATTTGTAGTTAGCGGAGTCTGTTCCATGTTGTGGATTGGTCCAGCTAAAGCTAATTACATTACGGTTGGAGTCGGCAAGAGTAGATGTTACACTAGTAAAGTTGGAGCTTAATACAACTGAATTACCTTGTTTGTAAAAAGGCAGATCAGCCACCTTAGTACACGCAGCCACCAGCACCACCAGGGCCCATCCGATATAAAAAAGTTTACGCATATTTTTCATGGCACTTCGTTTTTAATTTTTAGAGTCTGGTGAGTTTGTATTTACCGGTTTGGAAGTTCACTTCAATTTTGTAACGGCCTGCACCTGGACTTTGAAAGGCAGGATCCGCATCACGCTTTTCAAATTCACCACCCATAGCTTCAGCAGGAGCTAATGCATGATACTGGGTTCCCCAAACACCTTGAGCTTGTATCAGTTTATAATAGCCTCCAGCATTGAAAGTGACATCATCTAGAACATAGAGTAACGGGTTGCTAGCATCTCTTCTAAATTTCTGCGTTACATTATAAGGGGCTCCCATAGGATTAGACCATCCAGATGCAAATGCATCTCCGATAGCCCACAATCCTGCGTCATTATATCCACCTGCCTCAGTTCCTGGAGGTTCTACAGCAAAATCCAAATAAGGAGTAACGCGAATTCCTAGCACATTAGAGAATAAAGGAACTGTACCATTCACCAATGAAGCACGTACACGCATTTGAACATTGTAGGCAACACCAGCACGTAGTTCCATTTTACCTAACACTGTGTTTAGGTCTTTTACAGTCATTCTCACACCGAGATCTTTTGAAATAGCAACCTCTTGTTTATTAGGGCTAGAAAAGTTTCCACCCACAGTATCAACTTGTAGCAGATAAGTAACATCCTGAGAGCTGACACCTGTTGTAAACTTATAGTTTGGATTTGTCCAGTTCAACACTAAACCAACCTGATCTTTATTCTCTTTACGAAGAACGATTGGAGAAGTGGTGGTGGTTGATAATACAGGGTTAGTACCACCCAAGTAAGCAATCTGATTTTCTTCTTTATCACAGGATGCCAATCCTAACATGAGGAAGGAACCCAAAAGAAGTTTAGCTATATTTTTCATGGCAATCAATTATGCGTTTTATTAGAAACCAGGATTTTGACTCAAATTAGGATTAGAGGTACGGTTTGAAGCAGGTACAGGGAATAAGTTGTACTTACTGTCAACTGCTGTACCAGAAGCCACCCCACCTTTCCAAGGCCATAGATAAGTACCAGTAGTTAGACGGCCATAACGGATAAGGTCTGTACGTCTGTGTCCTTCCCAGTACAACTCACGAGCTCTTTCATCTAAAACAAAATCGAGGGTAAGCTGACTTGCTGTGATATCTGCTGAAGTACTACCATTGTGTGCACGCTGACGGATTGCATTGATATAAGAAAGTGCAATTGCTGCATCGCCACCAGTACCGCCACGTAATGTTGCTTCAACATAAATCAAATGCATTTCAGATAAACGAAAAACAGGAAAATCAATATCTGACCAATACTTAGTAGCATCAGAAACTGGCTGACCATCTGAGCGAATGTTTCTCCATTTATTTACATGTAAGCCATTGCTAAAATCAGCAACGTCATTGATTACAATCTGTGCAGCACTTGTTCCGTATAATGAAGTAGTGAACATGGCGCGTCTATCCGTTGCACCTGTTAAATCGGGGAAGCGATCCGCCAATCCTTTGGTAGCACGATAACCAAACCAACCATCACTCGTTCCAAAGTCTGCATAATCACCACCTGCTGCAGCATGAATAAAGAAAGTAGTATTTCCGTATGAACGAGCTTTTAAACCATCACAGGTAATAGCGTAGATAATTTCATTGGTGCGCTTGTCATTATCAGCCATAAACAATTCGCGGTAATTAGAGTGGAGTGAATATCCTCCCGCAATTACTTTTGACGCATAAGTGATCGCATCGGCCCAACGTGGTGAACCAGTATACACCTGCGCATTCAAATACATACGAGCTAGTAAAGCCCATGCAGCACCTTTGTCTACGCGGCCGTATTCATTCGTACGAGGGTTTTTCAACTCATTTTCTATGGCCTTTAACTCTGTTTCAATGTATGTAAAGAGATTTGCACGAGAAATTTCCTGAGGCAAGTTTGTACCCACGCTATTAGCTTCAGTAATGAATGTAGAACGACCAAATAGGTCCATCATTACCCAATAATTAAATGCGCGTAAAAAGCGAGCTTCTGGGCGTGTAGATTTGATCGCATTCGCATCATCGGTACTTAATTTTCTGGCTGCTAACTTCTCATCAGTGGATTCACGGAGATATTCATTTGCAACCATGATGTTATAAATGGGACGCGCATACATTCCTTTAAGAAAAGGATCGGCACTAGACCAACTTAAATTATGGAAATCTTTTATGGTCTGGTCATTCCACGAAACCACCGCTTCATCTGTTGGCAATTCCTGACAGTTGAAGAACCCACGCAGAAAAGGAGATTGTGATCCTTCGTCCAAACCCTGAATATCGGAAGCGCCCGCAGGACCTACGTTACCCGTAGTAGCTAAACCGCCATAAATCTTGGCTAATACCTGGCGATAGCCAGCAGCTGTAGAATAAACATCCGCAGAAGTCAGATCATTTTGTGGAAATAAATCTAGCTTCTTAGAGCAGGAGCTGGCAATCACAACCAACCCCAGCAGCAGTAAATTTTTGATTGAAATATTTTTCATGATACGTTGAATTTAAAATTTAGAAATCAAGATTGAATCCAAGTGAATACACACGAGGTCTTGGATAGAGGTTTCCATCCACCCCACCATCTCCAGCATTTTCAGGATCCAACCCATTGTATTTAGTGATCACGAAAACATTTTGTACACTGGCGTTGATACGAAGTGCAGCCTTATCATTGAATACGCGACCTGCATTATATCCCAAATTGATATTATCAATACGGAAGAAAGAGGCGTTATCCAGATAGTAATCAGATAAGTACCAGTTGTTATTGAAATTAGTTGTCAACAAATCACGTGTTGCATTTCCAATGAATTGTACAGGATTTTTGATGGCACGCATTACTGCATTGTTGGAATTAACATTGTTATAGAGATAGTTGCCCAACATACCGTGACCAGCAATTCCAAAAGAAAAGTTCTTAATACTCAATGAAGTAGCAAAGCCAAGTAAAACATCAGCTGCTGGCTTTTGACTGATCTGACGATCGTCGTTATTGATCAAACCATCACGATTCGTGTCTTCAAACAAACCTTCAATTGGTTTTCCATTTTGATCATAAATCTGCTTCAGCATATAGAAGCTATTTGGTGCATACCCTACAGCATGAATACCAATTGAATTACCGGTACCACCACCAATACCTGTTACTTCTTGTCCTTTGAACTTAGGATCAGGGTTGCGAAGTAGGTTAGTGATTGTTGCTTTGTTGTAAGTGTAGTTCAAGTTGATATCCCAGCTCACATTATCATTACGGATTGGAGCCAGATTTAATGTAACCTCTACCCCCTCACTATTAATGTTACCTACGTTAGTAACAATTTCATTCACAAAGTTTGCTCCAGAAGCTACTGCCACATTTGCCAAAAGATCTTTTGTTTGACGCTTGTAATAATCAACCGAACCACTAATGCGATTATTAAAGAAACCATAATCAACTCCAAAGTTTGTAGTAGTGGTAGTCTCCCAACGAATAGAAGGATCGTATCCTTCAGGACGTAAGTAGTTGACCCAACTATTACCAAACTGTTGCATAGCCGTATTGTTACTAACTGAGTAACGGGGCAAATAAGAATAGTAACTGATTCCATCCTGTTGTCCTGTTACACCCCAGCCAAAACGAAGTTTGAAGTCAGTAACCTTTGTTGAGTTCTTGAAGAAATCTTCACGAGCCTTCCAAGCAAATGCCAATGAAGGGAAGTAACCAATACGATCATCAGGATTAAGTTTAGAACTTGCATCACTTCTGATAGTTGCGGTTAATAAATATTTATCCATCAACGAATAGTTGAGGCGCCCGATATACGACTCTAATCTGTATTCAGGACGATCGGTAAGGAATACTGGCTCAGATCCGATGATTGTATCTTTTTTTGCAGGATTGGCGCGGTCAAACACGGCACGATAGCTCAACGCAGGGAAATTAGAAACCTTTGTCAAGAAGCTTTGGTAACCATGCGTAACCAAAACATCGATCTTACTTTTTATGCTTTTGATTTCTTTAGCATAAAACAATCCGATATCAGCCAACTGATTTACTTTTTGTTGCTCATAGTATTGGCGACGTCCACCACTTCTATAATTAGTGGCAGAAACTGAGTCCGTATTATCATTACCGCTTCCAGCTGCAAAATCCATACCCACATTGGCTTGGATCTTTAAGTCTGGGAAGAAAGGAAGTTTGTATTCAGCCTGTACATTTCCAATTACACGATTTACAGTTGAACGATTATCACGTAACATCAGCAATGCAACTGGGTTACGGTTAGATAAGTCATTAGGAACTGCTCCATTTAACCACTCGTAATAACCACCCCAATTATTGTTGCCACTTAACACAGGTTTTGTGGGATCAAAACTCACTGCATTTCCAATTGCTCCCTCATTTGCAAAACGATTACGAGTTTGAGAAGCTTTCACATTCACATTCAATGAAAGATTATCATTCAACAGTTTTGGAGAAAGATTGATTGCAGTAGAAATACGACTGAAGTTATTAGTCTTGAGAATACCATTTTGATTTAAGTACCCCAACGAAGCACGGAAAGGGATGTTACCTAAACTTCCGGTAGCACTAATTGTGTTATCCGCACCAATCGCAGCCTGGTAAATTTCTTTTTGCCAATTTGTATTAGCTGTACCCAACATGTTTCTGTACATGTTATTTCCGGTTGCAACAGCATCTTTAGTCACGATATCTCTAATTTCATCTGCAGTAAGAACATCTACATAATCGGTGATCATTCCTACAGAAGTAGTATTAGAGAAATTATAGCGCATCGCACCTTTAGAACCTTTTTTAGTAGTTACGATAATCACACCATTTGAGGCACGTGAACCATAAAGTGCAGTGGCAGAAGCATCCTTAAGGATGGTCATTGACTCAATATCATTAGGGTTGATTGTGTTAAGCAAGTTTGCAGAACCAGATACACCATTTCCGTCTACGGGTACTCCATCAATAACCAATAATGGATCATTACTTGCATTCAAAGAAGCACCACCACGAATACGGATGCGGCTTCCGCCTCCTGCAGCTCCACCACCTGTTGTGATAGATAGACCAGCTACTTTACCAACAAGTAGTTGTTCAGCAGAGTTGATGTTTCCTTTTTGAAAATCTTTTGCTGTTACAGCAGTTACAGATCCGGTCAAGTCTGCTTTACGACGAGTTCCATAAGCTACCACTACTACATCACCCATTGTGGTACTAGCACTGGTAAGTACTACACTCACAGTGTTGACTCCCTGGATGGAAACCTCCTGTGTTGTAAATCCTACAGAGGATAATACAAGTGTGTTAACAGTTGATGAAACGGTAAGTTGAAATTGACCTGTTGCATTGGTTTGTGTTCCAGAAGAACTGCCCTTAGCTACAACGCTCACACCAGAAAGTGGAGCACCAGCAGCATCAACAACTTTTCCTGAAATCACTCGATCCTGTGCAAAGGAGAATTGTACAACGAAGGCTAGCACGAATAGGCCAATTGCCTTCGAGACGTTAGGTAATGACATAAGCAATCATTATTGGTTTAGCAATCTAGTTTGATTACACTGAATGTGTATCTCTTACACAATATTATGAAAATAATAAATTAAAAAAACTTTTGTTAACCCCTTCGTTCCTTATTTAATTTATACAGACGGCCGGGTCGGTGCGGAACATTGGTTTCAATTTCCTTAAGGTCTGTTAACCAGTCCTTTAGCATGATTTTTTTGCGAAAATTTCGACGATCTAACCCTACCCCGAGTATTGCCTCATAGACCTCCTGGAGCTCTCGCAGTGAGAACTTTGGAGATAAAAGATTGAAAATCAATGGCTTTTCCATCACCTGGTCTCGAAGTCGATTTAAGCACGACTGCAAAATAGTGTGGTGATCAAACGCCAATTTTTTAATGGAATGGACCGGATGCCAAGAAAGTTCGTTGTGGCTGAGTTGCAGTCGATGATTGCGAATATCAATTAGAGAATAATAGGCGGTGGTTACTACTCTGCCAGAAGGGTGCCGATTAATTTTACCAAACGATTGCACCTGCTCCAAGTAAACGTCATCTAGGCCTGTTCTCTCTGTGAGAACTCTGTACGATGCAGCATCTAAATCTTCATCGGGACGAACCAGATCTCCTAACAAAGAATGCAGCCCCTTGAATTCTTCTAAATCGGATTTAATAAGTAACACTTTCAATTCACGATTCTCATAGCCAAGAATCACACAGTCAACTGATACAGCAATATTGAAATATTCCTGGTGACTTATTTTTTCTGTTTCGGCATTCTTTAACCGAGTAATAATTCTGTCCGGCATGTTAATCGATTAATGAATGACAAAACGAAGCGTCTTTGTACTACCCGCTACTACACAACGAATGAAATAATTACCAGGAGAAAGTGTTTGAATTTTTTGTTGTAATGCAATTCGTTGGATACCGCTAGTTAATTGACCACTGTACAATAAGCCCAGATTCTGTCCCGCTGGATTGTATAATGTAGCTTGGACCAACCCTACTGCGGGCATTTCAATATAAAGATCCATTGCACCCGTTCCGTTTGTGGTACGGGTAATTAGATTAGGTAGCAACTTTACAATCAAATTTGAAATAGGAGTTGTGCCGCCTCCACCTCCGCCTCCACCTCCGCTTCCTCCTCCACTATTGGTGATATTTCGGTTTACGTACACTCTGTATTCGCCAGGCTGTAGTAAAATAGATTGCCCACTTCCCGTGGCAGTAAAAGTACTTCCGTTGAAATAATCATACCAAGTTCCGGCATTAGGAAATGTAATAGAAGCTTGTGAAGCGGCTACATCAAAATTACCTAGTACCACAATATTAGAGGTATCCGTTGTGAGTTGTAACCACTTAAAGGGCCCATTAAAAGAATGAACAACTCTATCAGAATAAAAATTGTTTCTGTATAGTGGATGCTGACGTAATTGATTCAGCTTACTATACACCGTGTATAAAGCCGCACGATCTGAAATCTGTTGATAATCCCACCTTATTGGTTTGTTAGAAGTACGGCAGTTGTTATTAACGGTGCCATCTGGACAATGATTGATTGAGTAGTCATACCCCAGTTCTCCAAATTGCCAAATCATACGTGGACCCGGAATCATCATACCAAATGCAGCTGTTAATTCCATTCTCTTTAATGCGGTGGAAAGGTTACGTATGTTATAACTACCCAATGAATTTCCAAATTGCAACGCTTTATACATTAAGCGCTCTTCATCATGACTTTCCATGTATCCAATCAAATGTGGCTTTGTCCACCCACGTGCCGTGAAAATATTCCCACTGAAATTTGAATTAGGCAAAAATCCCATAGCAGCTTCCTGAAAATTGTAGGTATTATTTGCCCATAGCAACATGCCGTAATTGGAAAGTTCAATCTCCTCGTTATTGTCTGCAAAGTGTTCAAGTATTACATAACTACCTGGCGATTTTAATTGCATGGTATCATAATAGCGTTTCCAAATCGCAACACGACTTGCATCGTATCGTCCCCAGGCCGCTACATCGGAACCAGAATTTACCTGTGTAAATCCCTTAGAAAGATCAAATCGATAGCCATCTACTTTGTACTCTTTCAACCAATGTTCCATTACGCGGCTACTGAAATAACGTGTTGCTAAACTTTCATGATTAAAGTCATTGAACACATTAAAAGGGTGGCGAGCCGTTTCGTTTAACCAGGGATTATTGGCTGCAGGTTGATTACTGGAACTGTTCCAATAAAGCGCAGCCAATGGATTGCTACCCGTAGTGTGATTCAATACCATGTCCAAAATCACAGCAATTCCGCGTCGATGACAAGTGTCGATAAATGCTTTTAATGTATTCTTTGGTCCATAATATTTATCGGGTGCTAAAAAATAGGCAGGATTATAGCCCCAACTTTCGTTACCATCAAACTCCTTGACAGGCATTAACTGAATGGCATTCACACCAAGACGCTGTAAATAAGAAAGCGTATCGCGTAATGTTCTCCAATCGTGATTGGCTATAAAATCACGCAATAACAATTCATAAATAATCAAGCCTCTTTTATCTGGGCGAGAAAACGTAGGCACACTCCAACTATACGTAGGTTCATTGGTTTGTAAAACACTCACAATGCCAGTTGTTCTTCCAGTAGGATAAGGTTTCAAACCAGGAAACGTGCTGCTAGTGATATACTGATCATTCCAGGGGTCTAATACTTTTTCTGCATAGGGATCACCCACTTTCAAAGTACCGTCCACCAAATATTGAAAGGCATACTCTGTGCCTGCAGTCAGCCCAGTGATTCGCAACCACCAATAATTTCCATCCGGCGTTTTATTCATGGCATAGGCGGATTGCTCTTGCCAATTACTATTGGGAAAATCGCCAATCACAGACACTCTTGATTTTCCAGGAGCATGCAGCACTAAAACTACACTAGTATTACCTGCTTCATAATTAATTCCATCGCGTACACCGGCAGGAAGCGGTGCTGTGGTAACTCCTCCGCTCACAAAAAAGCGTAGTGTGTCACGCTTGGTAACTGAACCAGCAATCGCTTCTGCAACCATAACCTGATCTCCTGCTGTATTAATGACTGCATTAG
>JBILMC010000206.1:0-2841 GCA_044375755.1 Chitinophagaceae bacterium | reverse complement strand
TACATTTGAGGATCTACTTTTTCATTTTCCGTACCGATATATTGATCGCACAAAAATCAATTCGATCGCGGGGCTTAAAGCAGAGATGGATTTTGCACAAGTTGCAGGAGTTATTCTTCATGCTGAAATAGTGGGGCAACGTGCAGGTAAGCGATTTGTAGTGCAACTAAAAGACAAATCAGGAATCATTGAGTTAGCATGGTTTAAAGGGATCAATTGGGTGCAGAAGCAATTGCTAGTAGGACATTCGTATTTGATTTTTGGTCGCCTTAGTTTTTTTAATGGTCGTCCACAGTTTGTTCATCCTGAAGTTGAAAAAATTGAGCCGGATCAGTCCTTAGTCAAAAATTATCTTGAGCCCGTCTACTCCACCACCGAAAAATTAAAAGCAAAGGGATTGGGTGGAAGACAATTGGCAAAATTGACGCATACTTTACTTGCCCAACTTCAGGATACAGATTTGCCAGAAATTCTTCCTCCTTTCATCATAAAGGAAAATCAGTTTGTGGGAAGATGGCAAGGAATTTGTCAACTTCATTTTCCTACGGAAATTAGTGTTGCTGCAAAAGCAATGGAGCGTTTTAAGTATGAGGAGTTATTTGTTGCACAACTTCGAATGCAACTTCTACGTTCACAACGACACCGGCATACCGCGGGGGTTCTATTTGAGAAAGTTGGCCATTATTTTAATGCATTTTATGAAAACTGTTTGCCCTTTGAGTTGACAGGTGCGCAAAAAAGAGTTTTAAAAGAAATCAGGATTGATACTGCAAAAGGCAGACAGATGAATCGTTTGTTACAAGGCGATGTGGGAAGTGGAAAAACAATTGTTGCCTTACTAACTATGTTATTGGCTGTTGATAACGACTACCAGGCATGCCTGATGGTGCCTACTGAAATTTTAGCACAACAACATTTTCAATCTATCCATTATTTATTGGAAAAAATTAATTTACCTGTAGCGTTGTTGACAGGTTCTACTAAAACAGCAGAGCGAAAAAAAATTGCAGCTGCTCTTGAGTCTGGTGAATTGAAAATACTGGTTGGCACCCACGCATTAATTGAGGAAACTGTTCAGTTTAAAAAATTGGGTTTGGTTATCATTGATGAACAGCATCGATTTGGGGTTGCACAGCGGGCCCGTTTATGGAAAAAAGCAGCCATTCCTCCTCACATATTAGTAATGACTGCTACTCCTATTCCTCGAACCTTAGCGATGACCGCTTATGGCGATTTGGATTCGAGTATAATTGATGAACTACCTCCTGGTAGGATCCCTATAAAAACTGTTCATCGATTTGAGAAAGACCGTAGCAAAGTGATGGAGTTTATTCGTGATGAAGTTGCTAAAGGACGTCAAGCCTATATTATATATCCCTTGATAGAGGAAAGTGCAAAGTTGGATTATGAAAATTTGATGAAGGGGTATGAGGAAGTAAAGGCGTTTTTTCCAGAACCAAAATATTGGATCAGCATGGTTCATGGTCGTCAACCTGCTCCACAAAAAGAAACCAACATGCAGCGGTTTGTACAAGGGGATACTCAAATTATGGTTGCCACCACCGTGATTGAAGTTGGTGTTAATGTTCCTAACGCTACTGTGATGTTGATTGAAAGTGCTGAAAAATTTGGGCTATCACAGTTGCACCAGTTGAGGGGTCGAGTGGGGAGGGGTGCTGAAAAAAGTTATTGCATACTACTAACTTCTCCGGGTATTGGAAGGGACGCGAGTGAGCGAATGAAGATAATGACACAAACAACCAGTGGTTTTGAAATAGCAGAAAAAGACTTGTTATTGCGAGGGCCCGGCGAAATCGAGGGAACCCGGCAAAGCGGCGCTCTTCAATTTAAGCTGGCCAGTATCGTCGAAGACCGCCACTTGCTCGAAAAGGCCAGAGATCAGGCTGCTCAATTAATCGAAAAGGATCCCGCTCTTTCAGAACCGGATAATCGTCCACTTCTTCATTTTCTTCAACAACGAAAAGGAATGGTGAATTGGGGTAAAATATCCTAGGAATTTAGACCTTTTTTAAACGGATCAGTCAGGAATTTGTCATAATCAGGGTAGATGTGATTTATTAACAGTTTTTTCAAAACATCCCCCACCTAAATTCGTTACTTTAAACAGGTCAGAACTTTTGCAAGTGAAGAATAAAATTGCTATAGCATTGATATTTCTCATAATTGGGCGTTTGCAAGCCCAAGAGTCTATTCAATTTGTTGAAAATAAAGGTCAGTGGGATAAAAATGTACGTTTTAGAGGGGAAGTGGCAAATGGCGTCTTTTTTATACAAGATAGAGGATACACGGTGTTACAAATGGATCCTTTAACTACTAAAAAAATTCAAGATTCAAAGCATCATGTTACTGATAGTTTCATATTCAAGTCGCATGCATGGCGTGTAGAATTTATTGATAAAAAAGGCAAGGTTGCTACCAACTCACAATTAGTCCCGGAAAAACCACTGTCTACATACAACAATTATTTTTTAGGAAATGACCCAGATAAATGGGCTAGCGAATGCAAGATTTATCAAGCAGTAACTCTCAAAAACATTTATCCAAATATTGACTTACGTTATTATACTGATCAAGGGATTTTGAAGTATGATTTTTTGGTTCAGCCTGGTGGATCTGTCAATGATATTTTGCTTCGCTACGATGGCGTAGAAAATTTATCTACTCGAAAAGGACAATTGGTGTATCAAACCTCTATCGGAGTTTTCAATGAGTCAATACCCTACACTTATCAACCTGGAGAGACTGCCCGTCAAACTGTTTCTTGCAAATATGTAGTGAAAGATAATCTTGTTCAATTTGAGGTGGGTAAATATGATACTA
>JBILMC010000205.1:0-2845 GCA_044375755.1 Chitinophagaceae bacterium | reverse complement strand
TGAGTTTACTTTTAAGGGCCGTCAAAGACTATGACGTTGATAGGCTACAGGTGTAAAGGTGGTAACATCAGAGCCGAGTAGTACTAATTGCCCGTACGCTTTAATTTTTTTTCTTTTCGAAGAAAAAACAAGGTACTCGCTAACTTTTTCCAATATGTTAATCTTATTGCTGCAGCAATGCAGTTAAGATCTTATGGTGGTTTTCCCGAGGGTGTTCACCTCTTCCCATTCCGAACAGAGAAGTTAAGTCCCTCATGGCCAATGGTACTGCACAACAATGCGGGAGAGTAGGTAGCTGCCATATTCTTTAGCCCAATCGGTTTCCGGTTGGGCTTTTTTATTTCCTAACAATTTTACTCTTTTAATTTTATTGCTCCCTGTTATGGCTGGGTGGAATATGCTCGTCAGACTAAAACGTCAGGGCAGCTGCCCCACTATTTTCATTTCATAACTATTGCCATGACGTTAGACAGTCTGCCTAGCAAATTCCCCAGCCATAAAAAAAATGATATCCGAATGAACAGAGTTTATTTGTGAGAATACAAATGCCAAACACAATACGATTAAGCAACAGATAGTGTTCTAATTAAGGGGGTAGTTGGAATTGTCTGTGAGTGGGGTTTCTAACGGGACGGCCGTATTAATCGCAGACATAAAAAAAGTTAAGCCGTACCGTTTTAGCCCACGAACTGACAATTCCAACTATGCTTCGTTATTGATAAACTCTAAACACCGGATAGCGATTGTGGTCAGGCTCGTACCATGGTGAATTTTTAAATACAAAATCCAATTGCGCGCGAGCGCTTTTTGCAAATGTGGTATCAGCAAGTTTTCGTTGTTCCAGTTTTGCTTTTAAATCTGGATTTTGCTTAAGATAATTTGCGGCTTTGTCTTCAAATACATAGGCTGAATAGCCTTCTTTTTGACCAAGAATGGCATCGAAAAAGTTCCAAGCAAAATAGGAGTCTTCCGCTTGTGGCTCTAAGGTTTCGATTAAAAACCGATTGGCAGGCTGATTGAGTTCAATAACCCAGTCTCCTTTTCTAAATAATTTGACCCCTCTTTCTTTACTAACAACCACGTCGCTGTTGAGGTGATGCATTTCATATTGACGAGGCATCGTTTTGTAGTCCTCAATACGATACCATTCTACTTGGATGGATGTGTCTTTTTTAAGCTTGATCATTTTTACATCATTTGCCAATAACCGGTCAACTACTTTCCACCAACCTTGTGGAATGATGTAAGCTTTAGGTTTTTCTATGAAAATCTCCGGAACAAATTTGTCAAACACCTTGATTGTTTTGGTGAATGGTTTTGAACGGTCATAGTATAGTCTGCTAAGGCCAGACACTTCGCTGGGTTTATTTCCTGATTCAAATCCTTTGAAAGTATATTCTGTGAAACCTGTTTTATCTAATTTCCATTTAAGGGGGAATCGATCGGCCATGGCGGCGGCCTGCTTGGTTCTGTTACGCAATTGCTGAATTTCTTTTGCGTTTTTCCCTGTGAATGCAATGAAATTTTCCATTAAGGCGAGTGTTGCCATCACTCGTTGATCATAGGGTTTTAACATGTGTGTTTCTGGCACAAAAGCAAAACTATTCCATAGTGTTGCATACCCACTCGTGTAACGTGGACTATCCCAATAAGTACTCCAACCATTTTCAGGCTTGTCGCCATATGCATTTACATAGGGGATCATATCGTATCCTCTTTCTTTCATTCCAGCATAAAGGGCTGGTTCAAATTTTGTTCTCAAAAAGTTTTCCATCACACCGCCTAGCTTGCTAGGCTGGCTAGTTAGCAACGTCATGATATGTTGGTAATCGGCTCCGTTACTTACATGATTATCGATGAAAACGTCTGGGTCACACTCTCGAAAAATGGAGGTAAATGATAGGGCTTCTTTTGAGTCGCACTTGATAAAATCTCTATTTAAGTCGAGATATTGTGAGTTGCCTCTAGAACCAAAAGCCCCTGGTCCTTCTTGGTCAACTCTAAAATTGGAACTTCTATTTAGGCATCCCCCAATATTATAAACGGGAATTATTGCAACTACTAAATTTTGGGGCAAGGGTAGTTTTTTTTCAATTACATTTTTTGCCAGTAACATACTAGCATCAATTCCATCTGGTTCACCAGGGTGTATTCCGTTATTGACGAGAATGATTGAAGCGCCTGCTTCTTTTGCTGCATTTATTGACTTATATCCCTTGTTGCTTAGAATTGCTAAATGGAGCGGGAAACCTGCGTCAGTAGGTCCTTTTGTTTGCAGGGTAAGTAAGGTAGATGACTGATCTGCTTTTTTCCACCAGGCAATAATTTCATCATAGGTGGGCGTTTCTTTGCCTTGAGTTTTTTCAAAGGTGGTTTGAAGCGATTGCCCCATTAAATAAAAAGAACAGACAGCAGATAAGAAGAAGGTGGTGAAGATCTTTCTCATGAAATCTATTTGTATAAAAATAAGGGAAATAAAAAAGGCACCCGAATAGGTGCCTTTAGCAAATATCTGAATGACTATTATTTAGTCGCGTTTACTTTTTTAGCAAGCTTGCTCTTTAAATTAGCGGCTTTGTTTTTGTGGATGATGCCACGCTTTGCCAACTTGTCGATCATACCAGCAACTGTAGGGAATTGCTCTTTCATTTCACTACCCGTTGAAGCTTTTAAATCACGGATTGCATTACGGGTTGTTTTTCCATAATACTTGTTGTGTTCGCGACGTTTAGCGGCCTGGCGGGCGTCTTTTTTAGTTGCACTGTGATTAGCCATCTAGCTTTAATTTAAGGAGGGCAAAGGTAGGGATTTGGCCTGGGATGACCAAATTTATCAGAATCTGAAT
>JBILMC010000204.1:0-2846 GCA_044375755.1 Chitinophagaceae bacterium | reverse complement strand
TCGCATAAGGAACCCTGATGAGGTCATTGTCTTGTAAAAAGATATTAGCAGATTGATCTCCTTTTAACAAGAAGTCATATAAATCTGCTTCCATAATCTTTTTGTTGCCTCGGAATAGTTCAATATGGCGAAGAGAGCCATTTTCCAAAGGACCCCCGGTAGCATACAAAGCATTAAACAAAGTGGCCAGTGAAGGCACCGTAATGGTTCCTGGCTTTTTTACAGCCCCAACCACATTCACGCTAATACTTCTAATTGAAGCAAGGCTGAGGTTCAACTTAGAACCGCCACCAGCTAGTGAAGGGATAAATCTAGATAATCTGCTTTTAATGAGGGTAGAAAGATCTTGTATGGTACTACCATTCACATTTACCAAACCAGCATATTTCACATTTACAAATCCTTCTTTTGACACAAACAATTTCTGTGCAAAAACATTATTGCCATACACTTCGAGCAGCAACTCATCACCTGGGCCCACTTTATAATTAGCAGGGGTGGCAATGTTCAGATTGGGAACAAACATAGGGGAAGTACCACTAAAAAGTTCAGCACCGAATACTTTGGAAGTGGCTGGTAATAAGGCAGTTTGTTTAGCTGAAGAAGAGGTTATTTTTTTACCCTTGCTTGGGGTATAATTTTCTTCCAAATTTGTATTCGTATTTTCAGTTCCGGTCAGATTAGCCACACGTTCTGACAACAATGCTAACTCAGCATCCGGCAGGCCGCGTTGTTTTAATTCAGCTAAAATATCATATTGAGATTGACCACTGGATTGTGCCTTTTGTACAAACTGAAATAACTGATCATCAGTGATTTGTGAAGACCTGATCTTGGAAAGATCAGCTGGTAATTGAGCCTGTGCCACAAAGCTTAACAAACTAATACCAAGTATAAAAAAAAGCCGATTGATTTTCATTCCATAAGGTTTCAGCTCTGCTAAATTAAAGCTTCGCCTTCGCATGAAAAAATTGAAATCAATCGGCTTAATAAGGACTGAGTGCTAACCCTCAAAAGTTAAGGATCATGGAATCGGAGGCTATATGGACATTTTTCGCCTTTCCAGAAACGGTGACTTTGACGCCATTTATTATAAAGTGATATTGTTCCATTTTAACAGAAGTAGAAATTTTTTGAACTGGTGCCTGTACTTTTTTATTTTCTAATTCTAATTTTAGCGCCTTGGGTTTGCGGCCTCGCTTACCTGGAGTGTTTGGCGCTTCCGCTTTTTTCTCTTTAGGTTTACGACCTCTTTTAGCAGGTGGCACAACAGTACCCGTACGCTTCAAACGCGTGCGGAAATTATAAATAGTAGCCACCGAAACATTATAAGTACTAGCTAATTCTTTTGCATCTTTGCCTTCACCTAATTGCTTGACAATTTGAAAAATGGCTTCGTTGGATAATCTTTTTTTTCGCATAATTAGATTTTAACTAGAAACACTTAAATTTTAGACAAAATTAGAGTAATTAAAAATAGAAATAGAATTTTTCTAAATATTGGAGTGATTAGTGAGGCCGATGTTTGAATGAATTTTATGAGCTACTAGTGACTTACCCCTTTACTAAACATTACAGTAGTAAATGTCTTTACAATAATCTCTGTATCAAGTAGAGTCGATTTTCGATGCATGTACTCCTGTTCAAGTTGAACTTTCTTTTCAATAGAAATATCGTCTCTGCCATTTATCTGTGCCCAACCTGTAATACCGGGCTTCAATTTATCAACTCCGGCAGCTACGCGCAACTTCATCAAATCATCCTGATTATACAATGCCGGTCTCGGACCAACAAATGCCATTTCTCCCTTGATGATATTAATCAAATTAGGTAATTCATCTAAACTAGTCTTACGAATAAATGCCCCAATTTTTAATAAATATTGCTGTGGATTCTTCAATAAATGAGTAGCCACATTAGGGGTATTCTTCTTCATGCTTCTAAACTTGTAGATATTGAAGAAGGTATAATTTATCCCTACTCTTTTCTGTTTGAAAAATATAGGCATGCCATCTTCTATAAAAATAGAAATAGCCACAAATAAAAATAATGGCGAAAGAAGTAATAAAAGAAATAGGGCGAAAAGTCTATTTAGCACTTTTATGAAAAGAATTAAATGTTTTTAATAAACCATCTTTAGCAGAAACTGGCAAGTCTTTTCCAATTGCAGACTTTATCTTTTGGTTACTAACAACATATGATTCTGTTAGCTTTTGCATTCTTTCGGTTGTAAGTGGCAAATGAAGTATATCTCCTAATTTAGCTAAAGATTGAATTAAGCCTTTAGGAAATTTCCAAATCTTTGGCTTTCTTTTCTGTGATTCCGCCAAAATTGAAATAACATCATTGGTAGAAAGAGCTTCGTCATCTGCAACATTATAGACACCAGAGAGAATATCTTCTCGTTCAATCAATTCTTTAATGATGAATATTAAATTATCAATACTACAAAAAGAACGCTTGTTCTCAAATGCCCCTAATGGCCATGGAATACCTTTGGAAACCAATTTATAAAGTAAGTTCAAATTCCCTTTATTCCCTGGACCATGAATCATACATGGTCTCAAAATGTAAACTCTTTTTCCATTTGGGATTTTTTGGCTTAAAATGTATCGTTCTGCAAATAATTTACTTTTCCCATAATGTGTGATTGGGCTTGGATTATAATCTTCTACCAAAATTGAATTCAAAACATCCGCAACAGCTTTTACTGAACTAATGGTTATAAAAACTTTTGCTTCAGACTCAAGAAAAATATCAAACACCTTTTTGGTAAGTTCAGTATTTACATCATAGTAAATACTTTCATTAGATATTTGTCTTAAATCATGAGCCTTTCCAGCTAA
>JBILMC010000203.1:0-2850 GCA_044375755.1 Chitinophagaceae bacterium | reverse complement strand
TTCTATTACCAGCGTATCAAAGAAATGTGTTGAGACAAGTTTGTAGTCTCTTTCTTGTAAAGCGGTAGCCACAATCTGTGTAAATTGGTGAACACGCTGTGCAATCTTTTTCAATCCATCCGGGCCATGATACACTGCATACATTGCCGCAATATTGGCTAACAATGCCTGCGCTGTACAAATATTCGAAGTTGCTTTTTCTCTTTTAATATGCTGTTCGCGGGTTTGCAATGCCATTCGAAGCGCACGCTTTCCCTTTGCATCTATACTGATTCCAATAATACGACCTGGAATACTTCTTTTGAATTCATCCTTTGTAGAGAAGAAGGCCGCATGAGGACCTCCAAATCCAATGGGAACACCAAATCGTTGGGCAGAACCTACTGCAGCGTCTGCTCCCAACTCACCTGGAGGAGTCAACAAGGTTAATGCAAGCAGATCTGTAGCCATCACTACATATCCGCCACTCTTATGCACTGATTCTATGAATTGACGATAATCTTCTACGGACCCTTTATTATTGGGGTATTGTAAAATGGCACCAAAATAGGTGTTATCTATTGAAGCATTTTTATAATCGCCTTCCACTAATTCAATTTGAATGGGCAATGCACGTGTTCGGAGTAAATCTTTTGTTTGTGGAAAAACTTCTTGATCAACAAAAAAGCGAGGTCGTTCAATATGATCTTGTTTGTTGAGTGCATTAAAAAACATGGTCATAGCCTCTGATGCTGCTGTCGCCTCATCCAGCAAAGAAGCATTTGCAATAGGCAGACCTGTAAGGTCGCTAACCATGGTTTGAAAATTCAACAAGCTTTCCAGTCTTCCTTGTGCGATTTCAGCCTGGTAAGGAGTGTATTGTGTATACCAACCTGGGTTTTCAAAAATATTACGGAGAATCACCGATGGTGTGATGGTGTTGTAATAACCCTGTCCGATATAAGTTTTCCAAAGTTGGTTTTCTTGACCAAGTGATCGGATGTGTGAGAGGTATTGTTGTTCTGTTAGGGCACCAGGGACATCCAAGGGTCGATTCATACGGATGGAAGTGGGCACCGTTTTATTAATCAAGTCACTCAACTCCTTTTCGCCAATCGTCTCTAACATTTTTTTTGTGTGGGCAACCGATCCAATGTGTCGGTTATAGAATTCGTTCGCTTGTTGCTGTAAAATATCCATGATTATAAAAGGTTCGATTTGTCCGCAAAATTACGGGTAACTTGCTTTCTTTGTCCTATGGAAAATCCATTGTTGGTAAACTGGGAAAAGAAATCTCGCGAAAGGCAGAAGTTGTACAAACAATTTTTACAACGGGTCTCAAAAAATGAAGTGTTGAGCCGTCTGCAGGAAATTCATGAGGAGGCTTTCAACAAGGTTGATTGTCTAAGTTGTGCCAATTGTTGTAAAAATTACTCTCCACGTTTTAAAACTCCCGATATTAAGCGCATCAGTAAATTACTCGGGTTGCGAGAAGGGGTATTTATTGAAACCTATCTTAAAGAGGATGAAGATGGCGATTTTGTTTTGCAGACGGTACCATGCCCTTTTTTAGGAGCAGATAATTTTTGCTCCATCTACGAAGACCGTCCCTCTGATTGTCGCCGTTTTCCTTACACCGACGAAGACGTGTTGATTAAACGGACATCACTTACTATCAAAAACAGTAGTTTCTGCCCAATCACCTATTATACTCTTGAACGATTAATGCAGGATGTCCCTAAGCGTTAGTATTCAAATTTTCGAAGGGTAGGGCTTTTGATCCAAGTAAAAATCGCAATTGATAAAGTCATAATTCCTCCAAAAATTACTGAGGGCACCATGCCCATGGCAGTAGCTGCAACTCCGCTTTCAAATTGGCCTAACTCATTGGAAGAGTTAATGAACATTGAATTAACAGCTGATACTCTTCCTCTCATTTCGTCAGGAACAAAAATTTGAACTACAGTTCCTCTAATGATCATGCTGACTCCATCAAAAAGGCCAGAAACTAACAATGAAATAAAACTGAGCCAAAATGACTGTGAAATAGCAAAAACCAAAATACAAAGTCCAAATCCCCCCACTACATAAATGAGAGTTCTTCCCTGTTTGCGTTTTAGAGGAAATCGGGTAAACCATGCTAACGCTATAAAATTGCCAAGGTATGTAGCTGCTACCAACCATCCCAGTCCCTGAGGACCAACATGCAAAACATCATTGGCAAAAGCAGGCAATAGAGCCACTGCTCCGCCAAATAAAACGGCAAACATATCAAGGCTCATAGCACTCAACAGCGCCTTTTGGTTCCAAACAAAATGTAAGCCTTCTTTGACGCCCTCCCAAGTTTTTGAATTGCCTTGCCAGCTAACAGGCTTGGAACTGATGCGTTGAAAAAGTAATAGTGCCAGCGATGGTAAAATTATAACAGGAATAAATGAGATTGTAATATTGGTATAACCCATTAAAAGACCTGCAAAGGCTGGCCCAATCACTGCTGCAACCAGCCAAACCATGCTATTAATGGATGCCGCTTTTACTAAATGTTCATTGGGTACAAGTTGGGCTAAGAACGCATTAAAAGCGGGGCCAGAGTATGCTCGAACGGCACCGGTGCCCGCCATTAAAATATAAATTGCCCACTCGGCTATTTTATTGGAAAATTGATTAGTAAACCAAAATGACGTGACAATACAAAGTACCAACATTAGCAGTAGATAAAGTCCCATGCAAATCGAGAGTAATTTTCGTTTATCACTTCGGTCCACACGAACTCCAGCTGGAAGGGCTAGTCCAATGGCAGGTATAACCTCAGACAAACCCAGCATTCCCAATGCTAGCTTACTGCCCGTTAATTCATATAATCGCCATCCG
>JBILMC010000197.1:0-2934 GCA_044375755.1 Chitinophagaceae bacterium | reverse complement strand
GTGTTAACCCATATTGAATTTTACCACTTACTTTTCTAAAACTTAGTCTTGTAGTAAAACCGTTGTAAGGATCTTGACTTTGTATAGCACTATATCTGGCTGTACCTGAAACAGAGTATCGATTATTTTTATCAAACAGTGCGAAATCTAGTGCTGATACGTTTGCATCACGTGCATTGCCATCTCTAATCACATTGGTATTTGTAAAAGTGATGGAGGAACGACCTTTGAGCGCCTGATCAAGAACAATCAAATTATAGTTTGTCAATGGTTCGGTTTCAATGGTCTCTCTTTTTCCCGTCTGAATATTTTCAATGGTGGCGTTCATTGGAGCGCTTACTGCATTAAAAACGCCAATGCCTAAATTATTTTTATTTCTTCCTGAAAACTTTGAAGCATTAATTAGTTGTGTAAGACCTGGATTATTGATTATTCGTAAGGAAGGATCATTGGCGACTCTGTCTTTAATTGACCAATAGCCACGAGGAGTTAAACCAATTCTTCGGCTATAAAATAATCCCGCTTTGTTGAACAGCTCTGTGCCTTCGGTGAAGAAAGGTCTGTTCTCTTGAAATCTTACTTCAAATGGGGACAGATTCAAAATCACGTTGTCTGATATTACCTGTCCAAAATCTGGAATGAGTGTGGCGTCTAATGTGAAACTTTCATTGATTCCCCACTTTACGTCCATTCCTCCATTACGTAGTGTTTCACGAACATTGCCTTTAACTGTAGGAGTTGTACGTAGTCCGGTTGTTACATAGGGTAAAAAGGATAATCGTAAGGGGGGCTCAATACCTGAAATTCCTTCTAGATCACCAAATTGATTTACAAATCCGGCTTCGTTTGGATCAATTGAGTTCCAATAACTGCTCTCGTTTGTACCTCTGCTGAAGCGTTGAAAATTTACACCCCATATTTGTTTTTCAGTTTTTGCAAAACGAAGAGAAATGTAGGGTATACGCATTTCTACAGTCCACCCATCACTTGTTAACTGTACATTGCTTTCCCAGACTGCATCCCAGCTGTAATCACTTGGAGGGCCAAATTGACTTTGAATATTTGGAGAAATTCGTCCGTCAGACTGCACATTGCGGCTAGTTACAACAAACTGAAATCCGTTTTGATTATCGTTGTATGTATCTAGAAATACAGAGAAATAGTCTACATCTTGACGTTGCTCGCCGTCTCGAGCGGTTAATTGTTTACGAATATTGCGAGGTTGATCTGTCAATTTAGCTGCGACATAGATCGCTACGTCATCGTATAATACCCAAACCTGCGTTTTTAATTTCGCAGGTTTTCCGAAATCTGGAGAATTAATGATAAAGTCTGAGGCTGGGGTTATTTGATTCCAAACACTGTCTGTGATTTTACCATCAATCTTTGGTGCCGTTTGTGTACGGGCAGTCTGCATTTTTCGTATGGATAATCCGGGTTGGGCAAAGCCAGAAGTTGATAGAAAAAGGCCTATTAAAAGTAGGGGAGTATTAATTCTCATTAGTCCGCAAAAGTCCTCTAAATGCAGGTCTATTCAAAATATTTTCGATAAGCGGTAAAATAGGTTTACCTCTAGTGATTTTCCTTAAGATATTCCAGGAGTAGATTCCCTTTGTTTCTCGCCTGAGTCAGAAAGCTGATTGTTGTTATCATCAAGCCTAAGCGGCGCGCCAACGCCGGCGTCATTACTTTTTTAATACAAAATTGATTAGCGAAGCTCCTGTCACAATAATGATCGCTTGACAGAAAAGTGCCACATATGCAATAAGAGGATAATTTTCAATTTGCTTTGAATAAATTCCATAAAAAGCCCAGGCTGCTGCGATAGATAAAAATGGATTCTTTGTTTTGTACATTACCCAGGCAATAATTGCTGTTCCCGTTGCAATTATAATAGTTGAAATAATTTGTTGAGAAGCAATATCAACATCCAATTCTATTGATTGCAAAAATGTTGTCACATTCGCAATTGTTGCTATGCAGATCCATCCTAAGTATATTCCAAACGTAACATTGAGTAACCATTGTTTTTGATCTTGCAATTTATAATTAATTACGCCCAGACAACTTAGTAGACCAACCATTACTAGTAGTGAAACACCAATTAATTCAAATTGCCAAAAAAGAATCCAGCTTAAATTAAGTATACATGAAAGCAGAAATAGTGGCGTATTTAATATAGGATGATTTAATTTCTTGCTGAATTGAGAAATCAAAACTGCCGTTAATAATAGATAAATTAAGCTCCAAATAGCAAAGGTTTGGTTAGATGGTGTAAAAAGGTTGCTGTATTTGTCTGAGAGTTCCCTGATCGATTTTCCACCGAGTGCTCCTGTGGCTGATTTGAAGTTTATATATAGACAGAGTAGAAAAATTAGAATATTTAATATCGGGTAGACTTTTGTTTTTGGCATGTTACTAAAGATAAATCAATCTGCTGTTATTAAATATTAAACAACAGCTCGAGTTAAGAAAAAATTCCTGAAATTTGCGGCGACAAATGCATATACTATGAAAAAAACTGTAATCACAGTCGCTAAAGGGGATGGAATTGGTCCGGAAATAATGGATGCAACCCTGCGTATCCTATTTGCGGCAGGTGCGCAATTGGAAACAGAAGAGATAGAAGTAGGGGAAAAGGTATACTTATCAGGTAATACGTCGGGAATTTCTCCTGAAGCTTGGGAGACAATTCGTAGGAACAAAATATTTCTAAAAGCGCCCATCACTACTCCTCAAGGAGGTGGCTATAAAAGCTTAAATGTTTCTACTCGAAAGTTTTTGGGTCTGTATGCAAATGTTCGTCCTTGCAGAAGTCTTCATCCTTATGTAAGTACAAAGCATCCAGTAATGGATATTATGATCATTAGAGAGAACGAAGAAGATTTATATGCCGGTATTGAGCACCAACAAACTGATGAAGTTGTACAGTGT
>JBILMC010000040.1:0-8884 GCA_044375755.1 Chitinophagaceae bacterium | reverse complement strand
AAAATCATTCGCTACGCATTTGAGTATGCACGTCAGCAAAAGCGCAAAAAAGTTACTTGTTTTAGCAAGGATAATATCATGAAACAAACAGATGGGTTATTCCATCAGGTTTTTGATGAAGTAGCAAAGGAATACCCAGAAATTGAAAATGAACACTGGATCGTTGATATTGGTGCTGCTAAATTGGCTGATACACCAGAGGTATTTGATGTTATCGTGATGCCTAATTTATATGGAGATATTTTGAGTGATGTTGCAGCGCAGATTACAGGTTCTGTAGGGCTGGGGGGATCATCAAATATTGGAGAGGAATGTGCTATGTTTGAAGCGATTCATGGTTCTGCGCCGCCACTTGCCGGAAAAAATATTGCAAACCCCTCAGGACTCTTGCAAGGCGCTGTTATGATGTTGAATCATATTGGTCAAACAGATGTTGCGCAAAAAATTCAAAATGCTTGGTTAACAACTTTAGAAGAGGGAATCCATACCGCTGATATTTACAAAGAAGGTTTTAGTAAACAACGAGTTGGGACAAAGGAGTTTGCTGATTCTGTTATTGCTAATTTAGGTAAGATGCCAAAATTGTTACAAGCTGTATCCTATGCCGGCGCCGGTGCTTTACAACTTCCAACTTACAAACGCAAAAAGCCAGCGGTTAAAAAATTGGTAGGTGTCGATTTATTTGTTCACTGGACTGGCTCAGATCCAAATGAGTTGGCAAAAGTGATTAAGACCATTGAAACGAAGGAAGCTAGTCTTTCAATGATTACTAATCGAGGTATAAAGGTTTGGCCTGATGGGTTTAAAGAAACTTTTTGTACAGATCATTGGCGCTGTCGATTCAAGACCAGTGCTAATGGAGAGGTAACTAAAGAGACTATCGTAACATTACTTACCAACGCAATAGGAGCGAGTATTGATACGATTAAGACTGAAAACCTATATGAGTTTGATGGTGTTCCTCGTTTTTCAGTAGGGCAGGGGCAATAGCCGTTTAATTTTGTACTAGTGTCTAAAAAAGTTCTTCTTACTGGAGCTACAGGCATGACTGGTAGTATCTTGTTAAAGATATGTCTGGATTCATCTGCTATCAAAGAAGTCATATCGTTAGTTCGGAAGAAAACAAATTTTCAGCATCCAAAACTGAAAGAAGTAGTAGTAGATAACTTTTCAAATTATACCTCAATTGAATCTTTGTTCGCTGATCTTGATATTGTTTTCTACTGTTTGGGTGTATACACCGGGGCTGTGTCTAAAGATGAGTTTAAAGAAATAACTGTTCAGTATCCTTTAGAACTAGCCAAGTCTATTAGTAAGTATTCTCCTAATATATGTTTTTGTCTACTAAGCGGGCAGGGTGCAGATCGCTCTGAAAAAAGTAATTTACTGTTTGCACGATTTAAGGGAGAAGTTGAAAATAAGTTATCTCAAATTGGTTTCGGATCTTTTTATTCAATCCGGCCAGGATATATATATCCTGTAGTTCCTCGTAAAGAGCCAAATTTTGGATATAAGGTTAGTCGAGTACTATATCCATTCATTAAATTATTAGGCAAAAATTATAGTATTACTTCTGAACAGCTTGCCTTGGGCATGTTTACTATAGGAATGAATGGTTTTTCGAAAGAAATAGTAGAGAATCGCGATATATTATCTGTTCTCCAGCCTTAATTTAGGATATGAAATACTTGTTAACTCTTTTTATCGGGGCAATATGTGCCACCGTTGTGCATGCTCAAGATACAATCCGTGCTTCTTTAAAAAAGAGTTCCCAACCTGTTGCTATTGCTGATACTACTGAAGTAGAGGAGGATACCGTAATAATTAGCGCAACACGGTTAAGCAGATCTATTAATAATACCTCAACACGAATAGAGGTTATTTCGGGGGAGGAGTTGACGGAAAAGGGAAATATGAAACCAGGGGATATACGAATGATTTTGAATGAGAGTACAGGAATTCAAACACAACAAACATCTGCAACTTCCTATAATGCCGGAATACGAATTCAAGGTTTAGAGGGGAGGTATACACAGCTATTGCGTGATGGGTATCCTTTATACGCTGGTTTTGCAGGTGGACTTTCGCTTTTACAAATTGCACCACTTGACCTAAAACAGGTTGAGGTAATTAAGGGGGCTGCCTCTACTTTGTATGGAGGAGGTGCCATTGCAGGCATTGTCAACCTTGTTTCAAAAACACCAGGTAATGAACCCGAATATGAATTTCTTTCCAATTTTACTTCTGCAGGCGGTTTAGATATAAGTGGTTTTTATGGTGAAAAATATGGTAGGATAGGGTTAACCGTTTTTGGCTCTAGAAATAGTAATGCTCCATTTGATCCAGCAGCTATTGGTTTTACGGCTATTCCAAAGTTTGACAGATACACGATTAATCCCCGTCTGTTTCTTTATCATGCTAAAACTATTGCTGACTTTGGTATTTCATTCATCGGTGAAAAACGATTAGGAGGAAGTATTCAGTATATAAAAAATGGTGGAAATGGATTTTTTGAGTCAAACCGATCTAATAGAATTACTACACAATTTGGGCTTACTCATACCTTAAATGCTGCCACAAAGCTTACTTTTAAAAATAGTATAAGTCGATTTGAACGATTACTTGCTATTCCGTTTTATTCTTTTGATGCAACCCAGCTTTCTACCTTTTCTGAATTAACTGTCAATCATACTAGAGAAAAATCCCAATTTGTTTTTGGCTCAAGTTTAGTGACGGAAAACTTTACTGAACAACGACAGTTGACATTTCCAGTACGAGATTTTTATTTTCGAACCATTGGTTTATTTGTACAGCATCTCTGGGATTTAGATGATAAAGTCACATTAGAAAGTGGTTTAAGAGGTGACTATATTAATCAGTTTGGATTTGAGCTTCTTCCTCGTTTGTCATTGTTAATTCGCCCTTCTAATAAATTATCTACTCGCATAGGTGGAGGATTTGGTTATAAGCCCCCATCGCTTTTTACAGAAGAAGCGGAAAGAAGACAATTTCAGAATATATTACCAATCGACTTACTCAATTCTAAGAATGAACGATCACTTGGTTTTAATTGGGACATAAATTATAGCACAATGGTAGGTGGAGTTAATTTCTCAATTAACCAATTATTTTACTTTACTCGGTTAAATCGCCCTCTAGTTTTAACTAGTAGTTCGGGTAATACCTTTTCTTTTGTAAATGGGGATGGCTACTTGAATACAAAGGGTATGGAAACAAATATTCGCTTTGTCATTGATGACTTTAAGCTATTTATCGGCTATACCTATACTGACGCTACTACCTACCTTAGCGGAGTGAAGTCTCCGCTGCCATTAACGGCAAAACATCGTCTCAATAATGTACTAATGTATGAGATAGAGGATAAGCTAAAGATAGGAGTGGAGGCTTATTATTTTAGCAAGCAGCGCTTAAGTGATGGAAGTGATGGCAGATCTTATTGGATTACAGGATTGATGGCAGAGAAATTATGGGAAAAGTTTTCGCTCTTTATCAATTTTGAAAATTTTTCAGATACAAGACAAACTAAGTTTAGTTCTATCTATACTGGTAGTATCAATAATCCTGTTTTTAGCGATATCTATGCTCCGCTCGACGGATTTGTAGTGAATGGAGGGATTAAGTTAAGTTTTTAGCGTAGTAGCCGCTACGTGTGTACTAATCAATTTGACATTACTAAATAAATTGTCAAGTACTTCAAAATACTTTAAGCTCTGAAGTGACTTCTAATAAGTCTTTTGCCGTTAATAAATTTTAATTCTTTTTATATCCATTACTTATTATGTTTACTGAATGCGGGTAAACACTTAATTGAATTCAATTTCAATTAAGAATTTGTATTGGTGGACAGTCTATTGTATATTCAATTATCGTCTTATAATTCTAACCAACAACACCACTATGAAAAAGCTTTTATTATTAGCGGTTATTTCTACAGTCATTCTTCTTCAAAGTTGTGCTACAAATGGATATGGTTGTAAAGGGAGAGCAAAAGAGCCTACTGGAACTGTTGGAAAAAAATGGAAAGCTGGATAATATTTAGGTCGTTATATATAGCAAATTGAGGGGCTATAAACCAGAGTACAACTTGTACTTAATTAGATAAGGATCTTTATGCGCTTTTTAAGTTTTGTCATTCTCACTTTTTTTGTAAACTTACTTTTTGCACAGGGTACTGAATTTCAGAGCAATATTAAAAGTGATTGTTTTAGCATTGATTCTACTTTTAAAAATCATACCATAGATAGTTTAAAACAAAGAATAAAAGCTGAACCACAACTAACTATAAACTATTTCTTGCTTGGAAATGTTCAGCTTTTTTCTGAAAGAAAAAATGGACTTGCTGGTTTAAAAAGCTATGTCAAGAACATTAAAGAAGCCATTTTGAATTATAATCAGGCAATTAAATTGGATTCAAATTTTGCTGTTGCTTACCTAAATCGTGGAATCGCATATAACATACTCTATCCCAAAAGGGAAAATGCAATTATTGATTATAGTAAATCAATTTTAGTAGACTCTCTAAATCACCTTGCTTATTTATACCGAGGTGCTAATCATCTACTAAATAAAAATTTTGAGTTGGCTATTTTAGATTATAATAAAGTAATTAAATTAGGCTATCCCTCGCCATGTATCTATGTTGGTCTTGCATTTGCAAAATCTAAACTTGGTAAAAATCTAGAGGCTTGTAAGGACTTAAAAATGTCATTAAAATTGGATAGTAAATTTCCTGAAAACATTTTAAGTAAATATTCAAATAGCGCTCGAAATATATATTTAAAACGGTTTAAAAAATTTGCTAAAAAAATATGTAAATAGAAATTAGACATTTTTTCATCCGATCATCTTGGGAATAAATCCATTTTAAATATGTTTAAGAAATTACTTTCAACTACTGTCTTAGCTTTTTATTTCTGTTGTTCTTTTGCACAAACTGAAAATCTTTTATCTTTTTCTGTTTCTGAATTGGGACCTAGTTTTGAAGCTTCCATTTCGGAAAATATAAGTGCTAAGTTGCAACTTGGTATTTATGCCTCATCTCAAGTCTTGTTGTTTTCGAGTGGTATGTCTACTGAATCGAAGTCTTATTTATTTTTACATGCTGGTGCTAATGGATCTTTTCGTTATTATTATAATTTTTCCAGGCGAAGTTATTTAGGGAAAAATACTAGTAGAAACTCTGCTAATTATTTTGCTATCTCAAATCTGTTTTTAACCACTCCATTCGCAAACTTTGGGGCTGAATGTGAATGTCGAGATTCTCAAGATATTCAGTCTTACACTCGTAAGGATTATAATAAAATAGCTTTCAAAGGTCTCACAAGCGGTATAGTTTGGGGAATGCAACGAAGTTTTGATAAACGAATCAATATTGATCTCAATGGTGGTGTTGGGTACAGTTTTAACGAGAATATCGCTAAACTAATGTTAACTGCAACAATCGGAATATGGCTTGGGTCAAATGGATATTAAGTTGACTTAATTCTTCATTGAGGTTCCCTATTTGAAATTATGAATTTGCATGTTATTTAAACCAAATGCTAGCTTGCCCTCTAGATACTTTTTTCAGTAAATTTTTTTAAGATCAATTCTAAATCCTTTTCTGAATGCACATTTTGCAAGTGTGATATGTGTAATTAAGAATTGTATTGATATTAAAAAGCCATTTGTTTAGCTTTTCGTGTTTGTGCAAGTAATTATGCACGAATTACATTTATTTTTTAATGAGATTAGGTTCATTGACCCTAGCTAACTATTTCTTCTTCTTGCTCGTCCAAATAAGATTTGAAAAAAAAGTGGCGCAATAAAAAGATATACAACCCAGCTTTTTTTTATGTAAGCTAAAGGAATGATGAGAAAATAAATAATCGTTGGTAAAATAATACGCCAGCACATGTTACGGTAGAGTCTGACAGTAACAGCTGGATCAATAAATCGCTTTTTCCATGAATAGATTAACATCGCTAGATGTAAAAGGCTTACTAATATAAGATTCAAGCTATAAATGATAATGCTAATACTTGTATAGAGATAATTTCCCAAAAATCCAGATGAAAATGGAATAAGACAAATAAACATCAAAAAGAAAATATTAAGCCAGATACTAAAAATATTTGTTTTGACCATATGGTGATGATTAAAATGGGTGTCAACCCAAAATGCACCTACCACAATAAAGCCAAGGAAAAAAATAAATAGTTTTGGAATTACCTGATTTAAAAGAAACGTCTTTAGATTATTTTCATTTTCTCCTGGGGGGATTACTAAAGTAAATGATAAAATTGTAATTACAATTGCAAACACAGCATCAGTTAAAGCCTGTATTCGATTCACATTTAACTCTGTAAAATGAATGACTGAACTATTATTTTTCATCAGACCAAGTTAGGAGTGATAAAAAGTAAATCGGATGATACTTTTACAGTTACGTCTGATTACTATCATGTGTAACATCATTGATCCCAGTCAGGAATGATATGAGTTCTTTTTTCGTTTTATTACTAGTATCATATTTCCTCGGATAGTTATGATCATAAATTTATTTCTGCCCCCTTTTTCTCAAAATATGCTACCTTAACGCAAAGCTTCAGAATGTGACTAAAGGAAATTAAAGCGTGTATTTTCTGAAATTTTATAAGAAGGACTTTATTACATCTTTGAAAATCAAGAAGAGAAACACGAGTACGCCCACGATTACTTCATTTCGGTACTTTTTAAGAAATTGACCTAGACTATCCATAAAATGTAAAAAGGTTACACTGTAAAGGTATAACCTTTTTATCATTATTGCTCCCTATATCAACGCAAGATGCAGCTGTAGTGCGATGATTGAGTATGGGACTATCCTCAAATTAAGAGGTTGAACTTCTAATAAAATTACGGGAGGGTTATTTATTATTCCACCCATCAATAATACCTGATTTAATATCAGTATAATTTGTGATAATCCAAATAATCAAAACAATAAGGAAAATTGTTTTCCAATGGGTTTTTACTAAGACTTTTAAGTCATTTAAGAAGTGATTCATATCTGCGATTTTAAGTGATAAATTAAATTCATAAGGTTTGGTAACAGATTGTTTAGCAAATACAGAAAAATCGGTTTTCAAGGCTTCCCCAATCATCTTTAAGGAATAAAGACTAGGTTTCACCTCGTTATTCTCAATTCTTTGAATAGTCCTGAGCGTTAAACCCGTTTTTTCGGAAAGTTCTTTTTGGGAACAATTCAAACTGGTCCTTAGCTCTTTTAATCTTTCACCAAATTCCATTTTGCAAATATGATATGAGTTAATGAATAAAGTATTGACAAATAGGCGTCATTTGTGCGACATTTCACTGTCGTACAAGTAATTATACAAATAAAGTGGGGTTTTATAACAAAGTGAAGTGGTTTGTTAGTCTCTTAATTAAGAACAAGCCCATATTCAATTCTCTAAAGGCTATGAATCAAAAAAAGGTTACACTATACAAGTATAACCCTTTTACTCTTATATCTGGCTCCCCTTATTGACGAAAGATGCAGCTATAATTCGATGATTGACTATGTTACTATCAGGAAATTGAAGGGTTGAACTTCGTGTAAAATTCACTTTAACCTTCTTTCGGTCTTTGTCCATTTAATAGGTGGAAATTGATTTTCAATTTGTGCTTTTGATGGATTTCTGACTTTACTTAATTTCCCTTGTGAATATAGTTTTTCAGATATGGTGCCCCAGTCTGGAACTTCATTGTCTTCCTGAATCCAATGATGATAAGATGCTTCATCACACCATTTAGGAAGATGTTGCATGGCATTTCTGTGTGATAAGGAACCTCTAAATTCTTTCATCGATTCCTCATTCTCCCATATGGTAATGGTCCAAAAAGTAAGTTTTTTATCAATTAATTCTTTGCCTTTCAAAAGCCCTACTGATGATTTTAGTTGTTTGACGGAGGCTTCATTTGCCCTCATGAAGGGGATTAGAAAGAATACGGATTTTACACGAAGTCTTGTTACAGATACAAAAGGCATATAAATATTTTATTTCTTAAAAATAAATAAAAGATGCAACTAGCCTAACTCGCTGATGGACAAAGAAAAAGCCATCATTTCTGATGGCTTGTCTAGTTTGGCTCCCCTTTTCGACGAAAGGTGCAACTATAATGCGATGATTGAGTATGTGACCATTAGCAAATTGAAGGGTTGAATTTCGTAGATTTTTGAAGGAGGTTTTTTTAATTTCCTTTTAGTAAAAATCGCAACATTCAATTTTTAAAATCAAGGCTACCGCAAGGAACCATTACAACATCTGTACCGGCTGTAATCTTGTAAAATAGGTTTTTATCTTTTATGACATATTCTGCCCTAACAGGCCATTTTGTTTTATGGATGAAAATTACACTGTAAAATAAATAATTCTCGAAAGGCGAAATTCTATTATTCAAATCCTTTAATTCATTTGATTCATTATTTATAAGAGATGGTATGCCCGTAAGACCATAGTCGAACTCTTGCACTTTGTCAATTGTCATATTTGACTTTGTAAAGGCAACTTTAGCGTACGATTCTTTAGATTTAAAAGTAATGATTGTCGGAAATTTAATTTTTAAATCCAGAGGTAATGATGCTTCATTACGTATATTAGTCCAAAAAATAAAATAGTTGTACTCTTTTCCTTCATAGGAAATGATTCCCCCTCCTTTAGGTAAGCTATTGGTAATGATTATTTTATTATTTGCTGAAGAATTATAGACAACTTTAGAATACTCCCAATTCTTATTTTGAACTGACTGTCCATACAAGTTTAAAGAGAATAATACTAGAAGGCAAGTTGAAAATGTATTCATAAAATCAAAAAGGGTTACACTCTAAAAGTATAACCCT
>JBILMC010000202.1:0-2879 GCA_044375755.1 Chitinophagaceae bacterium | reverse complement strand
ATTTAAGTTTTAAATATTTCTAATTTTAATTTAGTTTATTCGAACATATAATTTAACATATAATAAGTATATTATCTTACTAATTAAAAATCAATGCTTCAAACAAGAGAATACTTTTGCGGATAATATTGAATATGAATGTGAAACTTAATACATCCTGGAAACTTGCATTGAAAGATGAATTCAAAAAAGAGTACTTCAAGCAATTAGTTAAACATATTAAAACGGAGCTGGAGCAAGGGAAAGTAATTTTCCCAAAGGGTGGAAATATATTTAGAGCTTTCAATGAGACACCATTAGAAAAAGTCAAAGTAGTAATTATTGGGCAGGACCCATATCATGGAATAGGTCAGGCAAATGGACTTTCTTTTTCAGTCAACAGAGGTATACCCCTTCCTCCCTCGCTACTAAATATCTTCAAAGAACTGAATAGAGATATTGGAATGAATGTACCCTTACATGGAGACCTAACCTATTGGGCCGAGCAAGGAGTATTCTTGCTTAATGCATCACTAACCGTTCGAAGTGGAGAACCGATGAGTCACTCTCAAATCGGCTGGTCTCCCTTTACAGATCAAGTAATCAAAACCATTTCGAATAAAAAGGAGAAAATAGTATTTATGTTATGGGGGAAATTTGCCAAAGAGAAAATGAAGTTAATTGATTCCAATAAGCACTATGTTCTTACTGCACCACACCCATCACCCCTCTCCGCTCATCAGGGCTTTTTAGGCTGTGGGCATTTCTCAGCTTGTAATACTTATCTTGTAAAAAATGGAATTGACCCAATAGACTGGCAATTAAATTTTTGATCATGCGATTATTAAAAAGTGTATTGGGAAGAATATGGGCAATTTGGGCGCTTTCAACATTCACTACCAGCTTTTTTATTATCCTTTTACCTTCTCTTCTTACCTGGCTTTTACCTGACCCAAAAGGCCAAGATATATTTGTAAAAATTGCAAGAATTTGGATGCGTTTTTGGTTAACGATAATTGGCTGTAGAATTATTATGAAAGGAAAAGAAAACTTCATTAAGGGAGAAGTTTATATAATTACCTGTAATCATAATTCACTTTTAGATCCTCCTTTATCCTCTCCGTTTATACAAGGTCCCAATAAAACAATTGCAAAATCTGACTTCGATAAAGTCCCTATTTTCAAATGGTACTACCGTAAAGGGGGAATATTGGTAGATAGAAAAAGTGAAGAAAGTAGAAGGAAAAGTTACGAAAAGATGAAAGAGGTATTAAGAGTAGGAATACACATGTGCATATACCCCGAAGGAACAAGGAACAGAACTAACGAGCCATTAAAACCATTCTATAGCGGGGCTTTTCGATTAGCAACAGAAACAGGCCATTCAGTAATGCCTGCAGTAATTCTAAATACTAAGCAAGTTCTTCCTCCTGAAAGATTTTTATATGGTTGGCCCGGAAAAGTGGAGATTCATTTTTTACCACCTATTACACCAGCCGGCAAGTCGGTAGAGGAAATAAAAGCTGAAGTTTATGAGGTAATGAGAGCATACTATTTAAAACACAGTACTCAGTAACCAGTAAAAAATCGAGTACGGTTTATTCTCAAGTCTTGTAAAATGCCCGCCTTAGGAGAAACGGTAAAATTAAAGGAGCGTGTAAACCCAATAGGAATCACATTAATCGCCAACTGCCAGCAATGGAGATCCCTATTTACAGAGAAAGTCATGTATTGAATGTCCATTTTTTTAACATCAACGCTCGCACTTCCGGAAAATTTCCACTTAGGGGTCAAATTAAAACTTCCATTTAAATTCATCCCATTTGTAAACTCAGTATCAAATCCACTAAAATCAGAACGAAGGCGGCTGTAAAAAGAAAGAGAGTAACTAATATTCACCTGCCAGTCAATATTAAAATCGACAAATTCATTTGGATTTTGCTGCATGTATTCTAGAAGCCGCTGTTGATCAGCTGCCAAAACAGGGTCGCGAAGCCGATCCTCCAATTGTTTCTTTTTTAACTCCTCCTTCTTTGGGTCTTTGGGCTTGCTTTGAAAATTTGTTCCAATGGAAACATTACCAGCAGTGATACGGCCTAAGCTAAATTTTCCTCCTTGCCAGGCAAGTTTATTAATCTCATTTCCTTTTGCATCTAACTGATAAGGGTTAAGTGTAGCACCAGCATTAATATTAATCTTATCAAAAAGAGTAGTACGAACGTACAAAGGAATATCCCTTGAAAGCCGCATAGAGTCTCTTAATAAATCATAAGAAGCATTAAATCCAAAGCCTTCTAAGATCATCACTTTTTTAATGGCCGCCTTTCCAGTATCTTTTTTAGAACGGTACTTCATTTCTAAATTATTATCGACACCAAATTGAATTGCGCCTGATCTTCTAGATGAAGTATTGTAGAGAATCTGACCGCCAATCTCGTTATAATAGAGGATACGGCCAGTTGTATCAACTTTTGTAGAACGGATTCTAGAACTATTTAAATCTGGAGTATACGCAAAAGACAGCTGTGGGCGAACAACATGGCGAATAGCAATGACTTTTGATTTTTTAAATTGATACATGCCGTATAAAGCAGTATTCAATCCTATCGAAAAACTTGCTCGCTGGTCGATAAACATCCCCTTCTTCTCTAGCGTATCTACTTTTTTTAGAGATTGATTCCATTGATATCGAGTTAACCGTTGCAACCACACTTGGTTGTAACTCACGCCGGGAGATACAATCACTCTTCCGCCCAAAATTGGAGGAAGTGAGAGTGTTATTGGAATAGCATGTGTAGCCCCCCATTGTGCAGTATCAAGTAAATATTTGAAAAATGGCTTTATGCCGCTTTTACCATAAGACAGGGTATCATAAAAACTAACATTGTTGTAAAAGTTTC